>JAITDK010000029.1 GCA_031282605.1 Oscillospiraceae bacterium | reverse complement strand
GCGGGGAGCCTGGGACTCTGTCCCAGACCCTGCGAAGGGCTATCCGCCCTTTCGAAACCTGACCAGGCTTCGCCTGGACCATCGTGATACACATTCTACCGGCTTCGGATCGCCGGTTGCACCTGGATAGTCTATTCCGTGGCGCAATCGGTTCACCGTTCCCTACCGATACCGATTCCTCTCCGCCTCGCGTGCCTCGGCCAACAGCAATCGATAACGGTTTAGGCGCGCTTGAGCGGGCGTTCCGGTCAGCGCGGCGGTTACCGCGCAGTCCGGCTCCTTGTCGTGCATACACGGCTGAAACCTGCACGCGCCACTGTACCCCTCAAACTCCGGATACACCTCCCGCACCTCCGCCGGCGGAACGTCCTCAAGCGTCAGCAGCGAGAATCCTGGCGTATCCAAAACCCTTAACTCACCCTCTATCAGCAACTCAGCCTGCCGCGTCGTGTGCCGCCCGCGCTCGGTGCGCGGACTTACACCGCCGGTCTTCAACTGCCGGTTCAGCAGCGTGTTCAGTATAGTGGACTTGCCCGTGCCGCTCTGCCCTGCCATACAGCACAACCTACCCGCCATCACGCCTCGCAGCGCATCCAGCGTCGACGGCTCCAGCGCGCACGCCGACATAATCTCCATCCCGGATTGAGCGTACTCGCCGGCTACGCGCAGCCCCAGCGACGGATCAAGGTCACGTTTGTTTACGCATATCAGACAATCAATATTCGCGCGGCGAGCAATAACGGCCAGCCTGTCGATCAGCATCATGTCAGGCTCCGGTTTAGGCGCGATTACCAGTATCAGCAGCTCGAGATTGGCTACGGGCGGACGAGTCAGCACAGTGCGGCGCGGCAGTATGCGCTCCAGCCAGCCGTGACGCTCGCCCTCGCCAGGCGTCATTTCGATCCGATCCCCCGCCAGCGGCGCGGTATCGCGTCTCAATTTGCCGCGCGGACGCAGAGTATACACCGTGCCGTCGTCCGCCAGCGCGGTGTAGAATCCGCCTATGCCGCTCAGCAGCGTTCCTTGAGCGGCCATTATTCCAGCGTTACCGTTATGCTTTGTATCAATTCGCTCTCATTATATACGCGCACCGTCTGCACGCCTGGCAAAGCGCTGCGCACCAGAAAACGCGCGGCGCTGTCGCCCGCGGGATGAATCGCGCAATACTGCAGTTCCTCTGTGCCGTCCGGCTTAAGCAGCATCCCCCTGATCAGCGCGTCGTGATCCAGGCGCACCAGGGCTTCTGCCTGACCCAGATATATCCTCTGCTCCAGCCTGCCTATCGTCAGCGTGACGGGCGTTTGAAGCATCACCTGCTTGGCTACCTCCGGGCTTTGCGCAATCACGACGCCGTCCATAGCCGAGTCGTTCACCGTCTGATACTGCACTTCCTGAAGCGCCAGCTGCCCGTCGGCCTTCAACCAGTCGCGCGCTTCCTGTTCAGTCTTGAGCAGCAGATCGGGCACTACCATCAGCCCGCCGCTGACGGTCAGCATCACGCTCGTCCCATACCGCACCTTTACCCCGGCCGCCGGCGACTGCCCGACGACCTGCCCTACCGCCACTTGGGATACGATCGTTTCCTGCGCGCCCAGATTCAGCTTGAATTTCTCGATGATCTCCATCGCCTTGCCGACCGTTTCGTGCGTGAGATCGGGCATGATGATGTCATACTCGCTCTTGCTGACGACGAGTGTCACACTATCTCCCTTGGAAAGCAGCACGCCCGGCATAGGCTCTTGCTCGATCACCAGGTTCTCATTGCCGATCTCGACGATCTGGTCACGGCGGAGAACCTCCAAACCTAAGTCCATCAGGTTTTGGCTGGCGACCTCCCACGAGTAGTTCGTTACGACAGGCATAATAATATGATTGCTTAACGAGTGAATCACGCTGCGCGCCACATTCGTTACCAGCAATCCGATAACCAATAATAGCAATACCGTGAAGCTGGTGGTCAACACCCGGCGCGACCAGCGCAGCCTATAATCCTGCTTGTCTTTGCGCGGCTCTTCGCTGGGCTTGAGCACAGGCTCGGACGGCGCCTGCTTGGATTCGGAGACTTCCGGTTTCTTGAGTGCGTGTCGGATGGCCTGGATCATCGCGGCGGCACTCTCGTGACGATTCGCGGGGTCTTTCTCCATCGCGCGCAGGACGATCTTGGATAGCTCGGCGTTCGCGTTCGGGTTGATCTCTGTCGGCGGACGCGGCGCGTCCTCGATATGCTGCAGCGCTACCTCCATCTGCGACTGGCCTTGGAATGGCAGCGCGCCTGTGAGCATCTCATACAGCACTACGCCGACGGAGTATATGTCGGACTTATGATCGGCGGCCTTGCCGCGTGCCTGCTCGGGCGAGAAGTAATGCACCGATCCGAGCGGCATCTCCTCCAGCTGATCCTTTCCGTTCTTGGGATCAACCGGCTTCGTCTTGTCATTCGAACCGCCGGGCTGAGGTTTGCCAGCCGGATCCATCAGTCGCGCGATGCCGAAGTCCAGCACCTTGACCACGCCCTGCTTGTCGATCAGGATGTTCTGCGGCTTTACGTCGCGATGGATTATCCCGTTCTGGTGCGCGTGCTGCAGCGCGGAGAGAATGCGTATGGCAATCTGCCCCGCCGTGTCGCCGCGCAGCGCGCCAGATTGCTTGATCATATCCTTGAGCGATGTGCCGAACACAAACTCGATGACCAGGTAGTGCAGTTCGCCCTCGACGCCGACGTCCAGCAATCCCGCTACATTAGGATGGGTCATGCGCGACACGGCGGTGCACTCGGCCTCGAATCTCGCGATGAAGGCCGCGTCCTTGCACAGTTCCTCGCGCAGTATCTTGACCGCTACCATCTTCTTCGTGTTGCGATCCAGCGCGCGATACACGGTGGACATGCCGCCAGCGCCTATCCGTTCGAGCAGCTCGTACCTATTCGCCAGAACCTGGCCGATCCTTACCTGCCCTGTTTGATTCGACGCGTCTGCGGGCGGAGCGGACGGTTCGCTCATAGATCGGCCTCCTTTCCCTCGATCGGATACCCGCCGTCCCCGGGCTCGTCGTCGTATATCAGCACCAGGGATATGTTATCGCTGCCGCCGCGATCCAGCGCCTCGCGCAGCAGAATGTCGGCGGCTTCGTCGATCGTGTATCCGCGCAGTATGGATGCTATGCCTGCGTCGTCGATCATATCGGTCAGTCCATCGCTGCATAGCAGCCACAGGTCGCCGTGTTGGCGCTCCCAGCCGAACAGGTCGGGATTGGCGGTCTTCTTGATTCCCAACGCGCGCGTGATAACGTTGCGTTCGGGATGGACGCGCACCTGCTCGGGGGTAATGGCCTTCTTGCGCAGCAGTTCGTCGATTCTAGAGTGATCCCGCGTGCAGCGATGCAGACACTTGCCGCGCAGCAGGTAGGCGCGGCTGTCGCCCAGCTGCGCTATAATCACACTGCGCTCCCTTGTGTCGTCTGGCGCGACCCATAGCAGCGTGAGGGTGGTGCCCATGCCTTGGAAGTCGACACGCGTCTGACTTATGTCAAAGATGGTTTTGTGGGCGGCTTCGATGGCTTCCCGCAGCGCGCCTGGACCGAACGGCGCGCTGATCAAGGACTGCCTCAACAAGTCCACCGCCATGCGAGAGGCGATCTCGCCTGCGCGATGTCCGCCTATGCCGTCCGCTATGATGTACAATCCGGACGGATCGGTGAGAACGGTGTCCTCGTTCTTCTCGCGTACGAAACCGGGATGGGTGCGGTATACAGCGCGCATATGCCCTCCAGGATGTGTTACTGCCGTGGTCGTTATACTGTTTGACGCGTAAAATCCGCGTATCTTCGCATATCTTTTTGCCGCTCGCGCCGACTTGTTATGCTCGCGCTGCGCGGTGGGCGCTGCGGCGTTCATCCAGCCAGCGAACCGTAAGGGATCCTTCTTCCATCGGCATAGCTGGCGTAGCCGGCATAGCCAGCGGCGAAAACTCATCGCGAATCTGCTGCGCATTTCATATGCCAAGCAGTCAATCCGGTTTGAGCGCCGCTTGTCTCAACTGCCCGCACGCGCCCTGCACGCCGCCGCCCAGTGTGCGCCGCCGCGTTACCGATACGCCCAGGCCTTCCAGCTCGCGCTGGAATCGCGCGACGGTGGCATCGGGCGAAGGGCGCATGTCCCGCTCGGGTATCGGGTTGAGCGGGATCAGGTTGATGTGGCACTGCATACCGGATATCAATGAGGCCAGCCGTCTGGCCAGCGAGGCGGAATCGTTTACGCCGTCGATCATTGCGTACTCGAATATTACTCGGCGGCTCGTCCGGCGCAGGTATGTCCTGCACGCGGCGATGAGTCCCGGCAGAGGATACTTGCGCGCTATAGGCATCAACTCACGGCGGATGGAGTCGTCTGGCGCGTGCAGCGATACGCACAGCGTGACCGGCAACCCCTCGCCGGAGAAACGCTCGATCGCGTCCGTCATGCCGCAGGTGGACAGCGAGACGCGGCGCATACCTATCTCGAATCCCTTCGGTTCGCGAACGGCGTGCAAGAACAGCACCGTGTTGTCATAGTTGTCCAACGCCTCGCCGCTGCCCATTAGTACGACGTTGTGTATCGCCGATCGTTCCGACGCCGCCGCTATCTGACCCAGCATCTCGCCGGCAGTGAGGCTGCGCGCCAGGCCGCCTAGCGTGGACGCGCAGAACCGGCAGCCCATTCGGCATCCGGCTTGAGTGGATAGGCACAGCGTATCGCCGTGGCGGTAACTCATGCGCACGCCCTCGACGCGCTGACCGTCCGACAACCGATATAGGTACTTGACGCATCCGCCATTATCGTCGCTCACTTCACGCTCGATAATCGCGCTATTGTCAGCCAGCGTCCCGCTCAACTGTGATCGGAGAGCGGCGGGCAGGGTCGTCATTCGGTCGGCTGGAACGCCCTTGATCGCGTATCGGTACAGCTGTTCCGCGCGGTAGGATGGCTCGCCCCATTCCGCCATCAGCCCGCGCAGTCCGTCCAGACCCAGCGCTATCGGGTCTATACGTTCGGCGCGCTCAACGGTCGTCACGCGCGCATCCCCCCGCGCGAGCGTATCATCCGCGCCACGAAGAAGCCCTCTATCCAGACGGGTGTCGCTGGATTTTCTCCGGCTTCGAAGCGGGGCAGCAGCTGCAGCCCGAATTCATCCGGCGTGAAGCGCGCGATAGGCGTCCGGTCGATGGAGTAATCCTTGTGGAACTTGAGAAACGATTCGATTTGCCGCGCGTTCTCCTCGGGCAGTATGGAGCACGTCGAGTACACCAGCGCGCCGCCAGGCTTGACGTAAGCCGCGCAGGTTTCCAGTATATCGCGCTGAACGGCGGTTAGTTCCGCTAAGCTTTCTGGAGTCAATCGACCGCGAATGTCGGGTTTGTCCGCCGCCACGCCCAGGCCGGAGCATGGAGCGTCGATCAGCGCGGCGTCGAAATAGTCGATCCAGTCGCTGTTGACGCGGGTCGCGTCGCGCTCGATGGGCTTGATGTTCTCCAGTCCTAACCTGCCTGCCTGCGCGCGTATCAGCTCGACGCGGTGAGGATACTTGTCCAGCGCGAACACGCGACCCGACTGACCCATGCGTTCCGCCATGTACGCAGCCTTCCCTCCGGGCGCGGCGCACGCGTCCAGTATGCGCATACCGCGCTTGGCTCCTACAGTTTCGGCGGCCAATATGCTGGCCGCGCCCTCTACGCTGAATAACCCCGCGCGGAAGTCGGGATCGTCGCCGATCGATCCCGCGCTGGTCGTGTAATAACTGCCCGGCAGCAAGCCATTGCGCAGTGTCCAGCCGCGCGCTTCCATGCGTTTCTCAAACGACTCAGCGTCCATCTTCAGCGTATTGACGCGGATAGTCACGCCCGTGTCGAACGCGCGCAGCATTGCGATGCGTTCCGCTTCATCCGTTCCGTACGCGTCCGTCAGCTTCTCCAGTATCCAACGCGGCCAGCTTGTTTTGAGGGCGAATGCATCCAGCGGGTCGGACGGCCATTCCACCGGAGCGTTCTTACCTTCCGACAGGCGGCGCAGCGCGAAGTTGATCATTCCCGCGAACGGCAGCGCGGCGGGGAACTGCTTGGCCAGGCTGACCGTCTCGTCGCAAGCGGCGTGATCCGGCACGCGGCTGAGGAACAGTATCTGATACGCCCCCAGTCGCAGCAGATCGCGCGCGAGCGGGCTTACGCGTTCCGGCTCGTGGAGGTATTTATCAACACGATAGTCCAACAGCCGCTGCTCCTCGATCACGCCGTACACCAACTGCGTGACAAACGCGCGATCCAGTTGACTAAGCGAGGAACCGCGCAAACGTTTGTCCAGCGCGAGCGACGCAAACGCGGCTGATTGGGTGACGTCCTGCAGCGCGTTGAGCGCAACCGCGCGCGCGTTGGGTTTGGGCGGGACAAATGGCTGGCGGTGAGAGGATGGTTTGCTGAGCGCAGGTCTATCCAACGGAGCTTTGCTGAACGCGGGTCTATCCGACGGCGCTTTGCTGAACGCGGGTCTATCCGACGGCGCTTTGCTGAGCGCGGGTCTATCCGACGGAGCTTTGCTGAACGCGGTTCTATCCGACGGCGCTTTGCTGAACGCGGGTCTGTCCGACGGCGCTTTGCTGAACGCGGGTCTATCCGACGGCGCTTTGCTGAACGCCCCTCTGTTTGGCGGCACTCTGTTCATAACCGTATCCCCTCCGTTAATGGATGGCCGCGCAGATACGCCGCTGCTGGCATCCGCTTGCCGGAAGGCGGCTGAACCTCGACGGCCTCAAGCGTGGTGTTGCCTTCGCACGCGATGAACAGTCCGCGCTTGGGATCGGACATAATTATCATGCCAGGGGAGATATCATCGTGCCTCTCCGCTATAATACTATACTCGTCGGGCGATGCGACCCGTCCGCGTATGATCTTTATGACGCCGTTGGGGGTTGACGTATACGCGCCTGGCCATGGCGTCACCCCGTTAATCCTGCTGAGGACGTCGTGGGCGGGTTTCGTCCAGTCGATTTTCCCATCCTCCTTGGTCAGCGTCGGGAAATAGGTCGCGGCGGCGTGGTTCTGCGGCTCACGCGGACAATCGCCTCGTTCAAGCCTTGCGAGGGTTTCGAGCAGCAGCGCCGCTCCGATGGCGGACAGGCGGGATAACAGCGCGTCGACTGTGTCGTCCGGCAGGATAGGTTCGACGCGCTGCAGCAGCGTGTCGCCGGTATCAATGCCAGCGTCTGTCATCATGGTTGTGACTCCGGTGCTGCGCTCGCCGTTTATCAGCGCCCATTGGACGGGAGCGGGCCCACGGTATCTTGGCAGCAGCGACGCGTGGACGTTGATCGTTCCGATCCGGGGGATGTCAAGTAGCCGCTGCGAGAGTATCTGGCCGTAGGCGGCGGTTACGAACGCGTCCGCGTCCAACGCGCGCAGCGATTCGATATGCTCCCGGCGGCGCAAGCGTTCCGGTTGTACGACGTTCAGCCCCAAATCCAATGCCGCGCGCTTGACGGGCGGCGCCTCGACGCGTCCGCCTCTTCCGGCCGGGCGGTCGGGCTGCGTTACAACCGCCGCGACATTGTGCCCCGCGTTAATCAGCGCCTTAAGCGGCGGTACGGCGAAGTCGGGCGTACCCATAAAGACGATCCTCATGCCCGCTCAAACTCCACGCTGTCCACGTCGTCTTCGCCGCCTTCGCCGCCTTCATCCCCATCATTCTTCGAGTCGTCGATGCGCGTCATCTTATCAGTATAGAGGACGCCGTCGAGGTGGTCGATCTCGTGGCACAGCGCGACGGCGGCCAATTCCTCAGCCTTTATCTCAACAGGTTCGCCCTTGCGGTTCAGCCCGCGCACCGTCACCTTGTGCGGCCTGACGACGAATCCGCGCATATCGGGTATGGACAGGCAGCCCTCGCTGTCCTCGCGTTCGTCCGACGCCTCGACCAGCTCGGGGTTGATCAGCTCGATCAAGCCGTCGCCCACGTCCACCACTATCGCGCGGCGCAGCACCCCCACTTGAGGCGCGGCCAGCCCGCAGCCATCGACGGAATGCATGGTATCCGCCATGTCGTCAAGCAGTTGCAGTATTCGGCGGTCGATATCGGTGATCGGGCGCGAGCGTTTGCGCAGCAGGTCTGTTTTACTGGCGTCCAGTATCCGGCGAAGCGCCATTATGTTACCACCTTTCAGGAGCGATTAGTATTACAACAGGTTCGGCGGGTCAATCTGGAGGCTGGCGCGCGTTCCGTCGTCCTGATGGGACGCCGTGAGCGTGCGCAGCTGTTCCAATATATTCGCGGTCGGTCCGCGCGCGTATAGTTTTAGGAACAATTGCCAGCGTGTTTGCCCCTTTATCCGCTCAATCGGCGCGGGCCGCGCGTTCATGTGAACGACCTGCCGCCGAAGGGCGGGATTGCGGTGAAGGAAATCCAGCATCAACGCGTGGTCGGATTCGCAGGCGGATTGCACGTTCAAAGGTTCCGCGCCTTCATACAATATGCGCGTCATTCGCGTGAACGGCGGATACAGGCTGATCCGCCGCGCATCGATCTCCCTCTCATAAAACGATCGGTAGTCCTGCGCACATGCCGCCGTTATGCTGTAATGCGACGGATCGTACGTCTGCACGATCACCCTGCCCGGCGATTGAGCGCGCCCGGCTCGTCCCGCAGCCTGAGTCACAAGCTGAAACGTACGTTCCGCGCTGCGGTAATCGGGCAGGTGCAGCATAGCGTCGGCCGCGATCACGCCGACCAGCGTCACGTTCGGGAAGTCGAGACCCTTTGCGATCATCTGCGTGCCGATCATCACGCGCGCCTCGCCCTCTCGGAACGCGCGCAGTAATTCGATGTAGGCGTCCTTTCCCCGCGATGTGTCGGCGTCCATACGCAGTATGGATGTATCCGGCAGCAGTTCCCGTACGGCGGCCTCGACCTTCTGTGTCCCCGCGCCGAAGTATTTTATATAGGAACTGCCGCACGCCGGGCATCGGGCGGGAGGGGTTCGCGCCGCGCCGCAGTAATGGCAGCGCAGCGACGCGTCCGCCTGATGATATGTCATAGATACGTCGCACTGATCGCACCGCTCGACGTAACCGCACGCCCGGCACGATACGAACGTGGAGTACCCCCGCCGATTCAGCAGCAGCATGGCTTGCTTGCCGTCATGAACCGTGTCGGCCAGCGCCGTCGCGAGCGTATTGCTAAGCACCGAGAAGTTGCCCTTCGCGATCTCCTGCCGCATATCGATCAGTTCGACGGCGGGCATCGGGCGGTCGTTGACGCGTTTAGGCATCTCCAGTAATTGGAATCGGTTCCGCAGCGCCCGCGAGAAGTCTGGCAGCGACGGCGTTGCGCTGGCCAGCAGCAGCACGGCGTTCGCGGCGCGGCATCGTTCGCGGGCGACCTCGCGCGCGTCGTAACACGGGTGACGCTCGGATACGTAACTGTTCTCGTGCTCCTCGTCGATTATTATTATGCCTAGCCGCTCTACCGGCGCGAATATCGCCGAACGAGCGCCTATCACCACTCGAGCGTCGCCGCGCCTGATCCGTCGCCATTCGTCATAGCGCTCACCCGCCGACAACCGTGAGTGCAGCACCGCCGCGCGCTTGCCGAACCTGGCGTGGAACCAGCTGGTCATCTGCGGGGTCAGCGCGATCTCGGGCACCAGCACGATCACGCCCTGACCGCGCGCCAACGCCTCTCGTGCCAGACGTATGAACACCTCCGTCTTTCCGCTGCCCGTCACGCCCCATAGCAGGAACGCGCCGCCGCCCGCGTTCAATGCCTCGCGCAGCGTTGACAGCACACGGGTTTGGTCGGCGGTGAGCGGCGGGTCGGGCGCTGATTCAGTCGGATCGACACGGGGAGCGCGCAGGATCTCGCGCTTCTCCAGTGTGACGAAGCCGCCGGATACCAGCGCGCTGACGATGGACGGCGGGAAGGCGCTTCGCGGCGGCGGGTCGGAACCAGCCTTCGCGATCGACTCAAGCGCGTCAGCCTGGCGGTTAGCGCGGCGTGAGCGTAATCCATCGACTGCCGCGATCAACGCGTCCGGCCATCCCGACGCGTCTTCGGGAAGGATTCCATCCGAAGGCGACAGACGCGAAGCCAGCACGGCCACCGTCTCGGTTTTCACGCGAACCCGGCCGTCGCGCATCTGCGCCGGGATTAACAGCCGCAGCGACTCGACGGGCAAACAAGCGTATTGCCCCTCCATCCACCGCGCCAGCGCGATCAGCTCGGGCAGCAGCGCGGGCGTTTCATCCAGCAGCGCGTCGATGGGTTTCACGCGTTCGACCGCCAGTTCGGTCGAATCACGCAGCCCCAGCACGTAACCCTCGATCCGCCGCGAACCGAACGGTACGCGAACACGCGCGCCAATCCGCGCGTCCATACCGTCAGGCACTTGATACGTAAACACGCGAGCCAACTCAGGCCGCGCGATCTCAATCGCTACATCGCAGTAAGCGGGATGGCGCGGCGCGGGAGTAGGTGCGTCTGTCGGTTCGAACATGTTACATTATTATACTTGATAAGACGATGCCGCGCAAGGGCGGCGCTTGGCGGATCAGCAATTCCAAATTTAGAATTTTCAATATGATTCGGTCGTCTGTGTTCCAGGAACGTGTCTGGGATGCCGTATGAGCCGCTGCGGCGGGACGCTGTCCGGTTTGCGAACCGGAGGCGCTTTAAGTTTGTGGCGCCCCGCCACTATGATGTGAGTTGTCAACTTCATTATGGCAGTATCACTGGCGGGGCGCGGGGTTGGAACGGGGGAACGAGGAACGTCCCTGCGGGGAGCCTGGGACTCTGTCCCAGACCCTGCGAAGGGCTATCCGCCCTTTCGAATCCGGACCAGGCTTCGCCTGGACCATCGTGATACAC
>JAITDK010000317.1 GCA_031282605.1 Oscillospiraceae bacterium | reverse complement strand
GACGCTCTGCGCGTAGGCGGACTGGCGCGCCTGGGCGTTCGCGTCGATATGGACGCGTGCGAGGCTTACGGCTCCGTCACGGGAATCGTTCGCGCCGGGGGATTCTTCGGCGAACTGATCGATTCGGATATATGGGGCTTGCACAACTATGCAAACGTCACGGCTATAGCCGGGATCGCGGGCGGCGTATCGGGTATAGGTCAAGGCAATAGGTACAAGGACTGCTGGAACCACGGCCGCATCGCCGCGATAGGCTCTCTGGCCGACGCGCCACGGGGGATCGCGGGCGGCATCATCGGGCAAGAAACCCCCGCCATGCGCGCGCATGAGGACGACCCGAAGGAACCGTTCATCGAGTTCTGCACGAATCGCGGCGCGATAGAGTCGTACTCGGACGCCGGCGGGATCGTCGGACGCATAACCAAGGCCGAGCCTGACAGATCCGGCGAGTCCGGCGATTCTGAATGGCTCGCGCCCGACGCGCCGTTCACGATGCTGTGGTGCGGAAACTTTGGCGAAATCACCTGCGGCAGCACGGGTCAGCGGGCGGTGGACGGCAACGCGCGCTTTGGCGGCATCGTCGGGCACTCGATGCGGCCTTGCTATATATCCGAGTGCTATAACCAAAATAAGGTGTGCGGCGGGGCGTATATCGGCGGAATCATCGGCCTGGGGGAGGGCGACGCCGACACCGCGCTGGACGGCGCGATAGAATACTGCGTCAATTACGACCTGATATGCCTATCGGACGACACCCCGCCCGGCACGCGAGCATCCCACAGCGGGTGCGCGGGCGGGATTGCGGGCGCGGCGACGTCGTTCGGCGGGCTGTTTCAGTGCACTAATAAGATGACTATCTGCTCCGACTGCCCGTATACGGGAGGACTGGTAGGGCGGCTGGTCGACGGCGAGATGCGCGGCTGCGTGAACGAAGGCTTCGTGCACTGCATGGCGGGCGAGGTCGGCGGCATCGTCGGCAGCGCGCGCGACACGGGCGGCGCGGACGTCGATCCGCTGTGCGTGCTGGCCGCGTGCGAGAATCATGGCGACGTTGAAGGCGGCGCTCAGGCCGCCGGGGGTATCGCGGGTCGCCTGCTGGGCGGGGTAAGGCTGGAGCAGTGCGTGAACTGGGGATGCGTGCGTTCGGCGATGGGGGCGTATGTGGGCGGCATAGCGGGTTTCGCCGGGCCATTGAATACGGACTCCGTCGGACGGAAGAACAGGATCATCAACGCGCTGTCCGCCGCGACTCACGTTCAAGGCGCGTACAGCGTTCACCGCGTGCTGGGAGGGGAGGATACGCCCGGTCATACCGAGCTGTCGGCGCAAGCGGACAGGGGCGCCCTGCTCACCGGCGACAACACCGCGTTGGGCGGGCTGCGCTATCAAGAATCGACCGTGCTGGTCGGCGACGATCAGTTGGGACTGTCCCGCATGCAGGGCGAATCCATATCGTCGGCGGCGACGGCGGCGGAACGCATCCGGGGCATGAAGAGCGCGGAGTCGGCGATTCTATGAGGTTATGTTATACGGCGGCTCTATAGGGTATAGTCCGACCCTATGGGGTATAGCCAGCACCATAGGATGATTGTATATGGTATAGGTCGGCCCTATACGGCGGGTATCGCGGCGTTCACTCAACCCATTCGGCAAGGAGGGCGGCAATATGGCGCAATTTCTTTGTTCACCCGAAAAAGGGGATCCCCGCTGCGGGTGCCGCACATGCGGGCGCAGGGATAACGCGAAGCAGCAGTGGTATGGCGGATCATGGCACGAGGGCTGCCGGGACGTACCGCTGGACTGCGACTGCCGCTTCGACGGCGACGGGCCTTTGCCCGACGTGCTCTGCAGGGATCCGTTCCAGTTTGAAGAGATAGACGACGGCGTTATGACGGGGGTTATCGGCTCCATCTGCGCGACCGAGCAAAGGAACGGCTCCAACCTGCCTACATGCAGACTAGACTGCCCTTTTGACGACGGGATACCCACCGAGTACTGCGACGATCTGAAGAGCAAGCGCAATCAAACGTTCGAGGCGATTCCCGACGGCACGCCGACAGCCTACCTGTTCCCCCCGTGCGCGAACGGGGTCAACGACCCGAATACGTGTATGCCTTCCTGCAACCCACGCTGGGCGGCTGAACTGGAGGCGGCGCGACCCCTGCTTTGCCCCGAGATTCAGCCCTTCGAGCTGGCGCCCGACGGGTACCTGATGAAGGTGGATAAGTGCAAGGGCGCGCCGCTGTACGTCAGCGGATGGTGCCGCAAAACCAAACAGCGCCGCCCCGGCAAGACATTGTGCGGCGGACTGCACATGTATACGAAGGTGTGCATGAGGCTCAACCTATGCGGCGGTTTAAGGATGTCGTACTAGAGCCTTTACACATGCCCCCGCCATCTGTTATGATATCCGCATGAGTGAAACATTATCGTCGGTTATACCTTACCTGGGTCAGCGTCCCGTATATTTCGACGGCGGATTCGGCACGCAGCTGCAGCGGCGCGGCCTGCCTCAAGGCACGCCGCCCCCGATATGGAACATACAAAACCCGACCGTCGTAAAGGCCGTGCACCTCGCGTACCTGGATGCGGGCGCGGACATTGTCACATCGAATACATTTATCGCGAACCGCTGGTTCACGGGCGATCAGGCTGCGGCGACCTCCGCGGCGGGCGTCGCCATTGCGCGGGAATCCGCGCGCAAGGCCGGGCACGGCGTCGTCGCGCTGGATATAGGCCCGTCGGGACGGATGCTGGAGCCGTTCGGCGATCTGCCGTTAGAGGACGCGATAGCGGGCTTCGCCGAGACGATCGCGGCGGGCGTCGCCGAAGGCCCGGACTTTATCCTGCTGGAGACGTTCACCGACGCTTACGAGGCCAAGGCGGCCGTTCTGGCGGCGAAGGCCTGTACCGATTTGCCCGTGCTTGTATCTTTTTCGTTCAGCGACGGCGTGCGATTGATGACGGGTTTGGAAGCGCGCGGGGTCGCCGCGATGTTCGAGAGCCTGGGCGTCAGCGCCGTCGGCGCCAACTGCGGCATGGGTCCGGACGGTATGGCGCCTGTGATTCGCGAACTCGCGCGATCCACGCGGCTGCCCGTGTTCGCCAACCCTAACAACGGCAGGCCAAAAATGGAAAATGGCCAGGCTGTTTACAACCTCACGCCGGACGGTTACGCCGCGCTCGCGGCCTCGCTGTTCGACGAAGGCGCGTGGATGGTCGGCGGTTGCTGCGGAACCGGGCCGGAGCACATCCGCGCGCTGCGCTCGCTAAGCCAAGACAAGCGGTTAACGCCGCGCCCCGCCAGCATACCCGCGGTAATCACATCGGGCGCAAGGACATGCGGCATAGACAGTATATCCAATATCTCCGACGCGCTGAACGCCTCGTCGAATCCGCGCTTCCGCGCGCTGATATCGGCGTGGGACGGCGGCGTCGACTCGGCGGAGGAGATTGCGGAGGAGGCGGTCGAGCTGGCGTTCGACGCGCTGGACGATGGCGCGGACGCGCTTCGCGTTAGCCTGGACGGCACGGCGAGTCCGGATTTTTACCGAATTTTAACGCCTAAAATTCAGACGGCAGTACATATACCGCTGATTTTTGAGGATGCGGATCGTGCGGCCTTGACAATGGCGCGCCGCGTTTACAACGGTCATAACGTCGCGGATGAAGCACCTGTCCCGCCGACCGTGGTAAGGGAAGGTTCCGCCTAATGAAACGCCTGGCGGTCGCGCTGCTCGCGATAGTGATATTGGCCGGAGGTGCGGCGTTATACCTGCGTCTGTCGGCGAATCTATCCGTCATCGGCGCGTATATCGAGATCCACCCCGCCGCCGAATCCATGGCCGTTTACGAGGATCTGAAGGGCAAGCTGGCCGACGGTTCGTTCACGGGCGATATACTCTCCGACGCCGACCTAGGTTCGCCTGAAGGCTATGAGTTCCTGGTATACACGGTGAGGCTGCGCAACTACGGAATACTGCCCGCCGAGTGGATCAGGATAGAGATAGCGCCCGCGCCCGACTGGGACGTGATCGCCGTAGGCGAGCCTCGGGGTTTCAGCCTGGCCGCGTTCTCTGCGGGCACGCTGTCGGGGACGATGCTCGCCAGAGCGGGCGGCAACCACGCACGAATAGTCACTATACGCTATTATGTGTATGGAAGAATGTTCACGATCGACGTGCCGGTGAACCGCGCGGTGTGATGGCTCGTCCTTTTTTATGGGCTGTCTCGTATAATCCTGCAAGAAATCACGGTAAAAGCATCTGTTAGAGTCATGCAAATCCCTCCTGACGAATAGTATGCGCTGTGCAGGGTGTAACGGTTTTACGCCTCCCGCATACGATGTGAGTGTGAGAAGACCTCATCACAACCGAATTAAGGAGGCTTTTGCATGTCTTTTTACTCCTACAAGAATGGCAACCCGGGCAGCTGCCCAGGTGTGATTGCTGGCGACGCTCTGAGCGGCCTTCAAGAGAAGGTCTGCATTCAGGTTAAGCGCGTTTATGACTCTTGTTTGCAGCAGGATCCGCTGAAGGATGTGAAGGTGAAGTTCACTCAGTTCGCGGCGGTACCCAAGACCACCTGCACGCGCGGGGGTTCTTGCGTAGTCGTCGACGATACCAGCAACCCCACCCAGCCTATAGCGCCCATCGTATTTGAGAGCTGCCGTTCGTCAACCACCCAGAGCGAGATTACATCGTTGACCGTCGAACGTCTGTGCGACCGCCCGTGTTTCGCGCGCGTGCGCGCCACGATCGAGGTCCCGATCGACATCCTGTTCTCGGACGCGAAGTGCAACGAGTTCATCGGCCGCGCGGTAGTCACCGTCCACAAGGACGTACTGCTTTCAATTCCTGATGAATCGATCGTGCCGTATTCCATAGAATCCATGGGGAGCGCGATATGCGTATCCGGTTCCTACATAGGCGACAACACTTTCCAGATGACCGTGTGCGTCACCGTCGTCCTAAAGGTTCTCGCCGAGGTAGAAATCCTAGTGCCTAGCTATGGGTTCTGCAGCATCCCGCCGTGCGAGGAATTCGCGGAGAACGTCTGCGACGAATTCTTCTCGCTGCCGCTGTTCCCGCCCGCGTCGCTATGCGGGGAGGGCTGCGTAAGCGTAGGCACGGCAACCAAGTCGACGACCGCTACGACCTCGCGCCCGGCATACTCCGCCTGCGGCTGCGTGAAGTAACACCGGCTCGCGTTCCCAGCCTGACTCGCATACCATTTATGGTTAAGCAAAGAACCGGGATCGTTTTGACGATCCCGGTTCTTTGCACGGGCTTGGCGGTGCGGGGCACAGGGGAATCCACTTTGCCGCCGCGTCCCAGACCATGCGAAGGGGTTTCAGCCCTTTCGACACCCGGCCAGGCTTCGACAGAACCATCGCGAGATACTTTCCATCGGCTTCGGATGGCCGATTGCGCCCCCATAGTCTGTTCCGGAACGTAAGCGATTCCTCCTCCCGCATCGCTCCCCCCGTCCGGCAAAGACCCGTGTTTGAAGGATCGTTAACGCCGTCTTGCATTTTTTTGACGTTCATGATATATTACAAAAATGGATACACGCCGACATAATTAACAACGCACCGCGATAACGAAACGAGGCGAAATAGACAATGGGGCAGGAACGGTACAGCGCGCGCCTCCGCCCGGAGACGCGCGGCGATCTTTATGATCCAAGCTATGAGCACGAGGCGTGCGGAATAGGCCTGGTGGCGCACATTAACGGACGACGCAGCCATGACCTGGTCAAGCAGGCGTTGGATGCATTGGTTCACATGACACATCGCGGCGGTATCGGCGCGGAACAGGACAGCGGCGACGGCGCGGGCATACTCACCCAGATACCGGATGCGTACTTCCGGAAAGTATGCCAGCCGCTAGGAATCCTGCTGCCCAGACCGGGCGAGTATGGGGTAGGGATGCTGTTCCTGCCGCAGAACAACGAACGGCGGGAACGCGTCGAGGCGGAATTCGCCAAAATCGTCACGCAGTCGGATCAGCGGTTCTTGGGCTGGCGGGATGTGCCCGTGCGCACCGAACACTTAGGCGCGTCGGCTCTCGCCGCGATGCCTCGAATCAGACAAGCGTTCATAGCTAAGAACGCCCGCGTCGAGGATGAACTCTCGTTCGAACGCGCGCTGTACGTGATCCGCAAGCGCGCCGAGACTCGCCTGCGCGATCCTGATCCCGCCGACTTCTACGCGTGCAGCCTATCGTGCCGCACGATCGTATACAAGGGTATGCTCCTCGCGCCGCAACTGGAGGAACTGTATCCAGACCTGCGGGATCTGGATTACGACAGCGCGCTCGCGCTGGTGCACTCGCGCTTCTCAACGAATACCTTCCCCAGTTGGGAACGCGCGCACCCGAACCGCTGCCTCGTTCACAACGGCGAGATAAACACGATCAAGGGCAACGTCCAGCGTATGCGCGCTCGTCAGCAGCACATCACGACGGACGTGTTCGGCGTGCCGATTGCGGACGTTCTGCCCATCATCCGCGAGGATGGCAGCGATTCCGCCATGTTCGATAACTGCCTGGAGTTTCTGACGTTGACCGGACGCAGCCTGGCTCACTCGGCCATGATGATGATACCCGCGCCATGGGAGAAATATCGCGAGATGCCGCCCTCCCTGCGCGCGTTCTATGAGTTTCACAGCCACATAATGGCCGCTTGGGACGGCCCCGCCGCGATAGCGTTCACGGACGGCGTGTCGATAGGCGCGATGCTCGACCGCAACGGACTGCGTCCCGCGCGCTACGTGGTTACGCTGGACGACATGGTGATCCTCACCAGCGAGGCCGGAGCGCTGGAGGTTCCCGCGTCCAACATACGCCTCCAAGACCGCCTGCAACCAGGACGCATGGTCATGATAGACACGTCCGCGGGACGCTTCTACGCCGACGCCGAGATCAAGAACGCTATAGCCAGCCAGCAGCCTTACCGCGCCTGGATCGACAGACTGAAGCTGGACGTCGACGCGCTGCCGCTGGACGGCGCGCCGCCGGCAATGAATTGCAAGCTGCCGCTGAAGACCGTTCAGCGCGCGTTCGGGTATACGTATGAGCAATGCGAGAAACTGCTGCGCCCTATGGCCGAGACGGGTCAGGAGGCCGTCGGGTCGATGGGCGCCGATTCGCCGCTGGCCGTGCTCAGCGACGCCCCGCAGCTGCTGTACGACTACTTCCACCACCAATTCGCGCAAGTGACCAACCCGCCCATCGACGCGATTCGCGAGGAGATCGTCACGTCGCTGCGCGTGTATATCGGCCCCGAGGGCGACCTGCTGCACCCCTCGCCGCTGTGCTGCAAGCAGATCCGGCTTCACAGCCCCATCATATCTCAGAAACGGATGCGCGGTCTGGCGGCGCTGGATAATGATGGACTGCGCGCCGCGATACTGCCCATCGTGTATAAAGCGGCGAACGGCGGCGTAGGCCTGCGCGCCGCGCTGGTCAATCTGCAAAAGGCCGCGGAGGACGCGTTCAACAGAGGATGCTCGATCCTGATTCTGTCGGACCGCGACGCGGACAGCGACCATGCCGCGATACCCGCGCTGCTGGCCGTCACATGCGTGCAGCGTCACACGGTTCAGGAGGGTATGCGCACGCGGCTTAGCATCCTGCTGGACTCCGCTGAACCGCGCGAGGTGCATCATATCGCGCTGCTGGTCGGGTACGGCGTGACGGCCATCTGTCCCTACGCCGCGCTGGAGACCGTCAGCGATATGGCTGGCGAGGGCTTTCTAAAGAAGAACGGCAAGCCGATCGATCCGGAGGACGCGGAGAAGAACTACGTCCACGCGTTGGAAAAGGGATTGCTTAAGATGCTCTCCAAGATGGGCATATCGGCGGTGCAGAGTTACCGCGGCGCCCAACCGTTCGAGGCGGTGGGGTTGGGACCGGAGATCATCGACCGGTACTTCCCGGGAACCCCGTCGCGTTTGGGCGGCCTGACGCTGGATGAACTGGCGCGTGAAACCGGGGCGCGTCATTCGGCGGCGTTCGCTCCAGGGTCGGACGAGGCGCGGGGGCTGCCATCGGGCGGCGTGTATCAGTATCGCCGGGACGGGGAACCGCATCTGCTCAACCCGGAATCGATCCACCTGCTCCAACAGGCGTGCTGGAACGCCGATCCGGAACTGTTCAAACAGTACGCGAAATCCGTCGACGAAGGCGAGTCAATCACTTTGCGCTCGCTGTTCCGATTCAAGGACGCGAACCCGATCCCACTGGACGAGGTAGAGCCGGTGGAGTCGATCGTCAAGCGGTTCAAGACGGGCGCGATGTCATACGGTTCGATCAGCCAAGAGGCTCACGAGTGTATGGCCATTGCGATGAATCGCCTGGGCGGCAAGTCCAACACGGGCGAGGGCGGCGAGGACGAGACGAGATTCCTGGACGAACGCTGCAGCGCGATCAAGCAAGTAGCGTCGGGGCGCTTCGGCGTGACGAGCGGATACCTGGTATCGGCACGGGAGATTCAGATCAAGATGGCGCAGGGCGCGAAACCAGGCGAGGGCGGCCAACTGCCCGGCGCGAAGGTATCCCCGTCAATCGCCAAGACGCGGCACTCTACCCCCGGCGTGGGTCTAATCTCCCCACCGCCGCACCACGACATATATTCCATAGAGGATCT
>JAITDK010000297.1 GCA_031282605.1 Oscillospiraceae bacterium | reverse complement strand
ATTCCAGGACATCGAGTCCGACTACGCGGTCGGCCTGGTCACCTACTTCAACAATGAGATCAAGAACTACCCGGACGTGACCGTCGTCTCCACGGGCAACTTCGTCAGCGCGGATCAGGACTTCACCGCGCTGCTGACCGAGGCTCTTAAGGGCGAACCGGACGTCATCTTCACCTCCGTCCAGAACGGCACCAGCGCCGGCCTGATCGCCAAGCAGGCGCGCGAGTTGGGATACAACGGTCCGATCATCGGCGGCGACACGCTCGACGACCCGAAGCTCTTCGAGCTGGCCGGCACCTCCGCGTCCGGCGTCGTGTTCTCCACGTTCTATGACGCGGCGCAGCCCGCTACGGAAAAGACCAGCGAATTCCTAGACGCCTATCGCGCGAAGTACGGCAAAGAACCGCCCGCGCCGACCGTCATGTGCTACGACGCGTACCTGGTACTGAAGAACGCGATCGAGACCGCGGGTTCCATTGAGGATAAGGGCGCTATCCGCGACGCTATCTTCGCGACCAGCGGATTCGTCGGCGCCGCCGGCGTCATCACCCTAGACGAATCCCACAACGCGGTGCGCGCCGTGGTGTTCAAGCAGGTGCAGGACGACGGATCGTCCGCGTTCGTTCAGTTGATTGAGCCGTAACCGCCGCGTCGAGACTGGGGGCGGTTACGCCCCCGGTTTTTTATTGCTTCGCATGGTTTAGCAGATTCTTCCATATACATCTCACGTTAACGTATCCCCGGCTAGCGCTCACTTGCGCTCGGAGGTTTAATAATGTCCGCAATCTTTCAGCATCTGGCGAACGCGCTGAGCGTGGGCAGCCTGTACGCGCTGATGGCCATCGGGTATACGATGGTGTACGGCGTACTCAGGTTGATCAATTTCGCGCACGGCGAGATATTCATGATGGCCATGTACGTGGTGTTCTTCGGCCTTGCCACGTTCATGATGCCGTGGTATATCAGCTTCATCGTCGCGATATTGATCACCGCGCTGCTGGGCGTCACGGCGGAGCGCTTGGCGTACAGGCCGCTGCGCGACGCGCCACGCATCTCTATCCTCATTTCCGCGATAGCGGTCAGTTACTTCCTGCAGAACCTGGCGACGGTTCTATTCGGCGGTCGTCCGCTGACATTCCCGCAGGTGCCGCTGTTCACATCAATGATGAACCTGGGCGGCGTGCACATCTCGCGGCTGCTTATCCTGACACCCGTCATTGCAGCCGTACTGCTGGTAGGATTGCAGTACCTGCTCAAGCGCACCAAAACGGGCATGGCGATGCGCGCCGTAGCACGCGACTACGACGCGGCGCGGCTGATGGGCATCGACCTGAACCGCACGATCGCTATGACGTTCTTCATCGGCTCGGCGCTGGCCGGGGTAGGCGCGATCATGTGGGGCATGAAATACCCGCAAATCATACCGACGGTGGGCGCTATGCCGGGCATCAAGTGCTTCATCGCCGCCGTGCTGGGCGGGATAGGCAACGTGGCTGGGGCGGTCGTCGGCGGTCTCGTGCTGGGCATGACGGAGATACTGATAGTCGCGGCAGTACCGGCGCTGGCGGGTTATCGCGACGCGTTCGCGTTCGTGCTGCTGATAATCGTGCTTCTGGTCAAACCTACCGGCCTTTTAGGCGAAAAAACAACGGAGAAGGTGTGAGCGATGGCGAAAACGGCGGTTCAACCGATTAACGAATCGCGTCCCGGCAAGGTGGTTTCGGTAACGCTCACAACCATACTGCTGGCGGCGCTGGCGTTACTGCTGTGGTGGATGCAGTCCGCCATCAGCGACGTCTATATATTGAAAATCACGCGGCTGTGCGCGATCAACATCACCCTCGCCCTGGCGATGAACCTGATCAACGGCTTCACCGGAATATTCTCGCTGGGACACGCCGGGTTCATGGCGGTGGGCGCGTACACAACCGCGCTGCTGACTATCCCGGCCAAGAGCAAAGAAATGATGTTCATGATCGCGCCCCTGATAAAACCGCTGGATACGCTGACGCTGCCGTTCCCGGTCGCGCTTGCGGCGGGCGGTCTGCTCTCGGCGCTGTTCGCCTACCTGATCGGTATGCCGTGCCTCCGGCTGCGCGGCGACTATCTGGCTATCGCGACGCTGGGATTCTCCGAGATAATCCGCGTGCTGATTATGAACGCGCAGCGGCTGACCAACGGAGCGATGGGACTGCGCAGCATACCCGCCAACGCGACGATGGCCTGGACATATGGCGTGGCGCTGATTACGATCGCGTTCATGGCGCTGCTGACGTCGTCCAGCTATGGCCGCGCGCTGAAGGCGATACGCGAGGATGAGATCGCGGCGGAGTCGATGGGGGTTTCATTATTCAGTCATAAGATGATGTCATTCATGATCAGCGCGTTCTTCGCGGGCGTGGGCGGCGGTCTGCTGGCCGCCTACAACGGCACGATCGGCCAGGATATGTTCCGCGTGTCCATGACGTACAACATACTGATGATCGTCGTAATGGGCGGCATGGGTTCGATCTCCGGTTCGGTCATATCGGCGTTTGTCGTAACGATCGGTCAGGAGTGGCTGAGGTTCCTCGACGGACCGCTGACGATCGGGTCGATCCACACGGACGGCGTGGTCGGTCTTCGCATGGTTGTGTTCGCCGCGCTGCTGCTGATCATTATTGTGTTCTTCCGGAACGGGTTGTTCGGCACGAACGAGGCCACGTGGTCGGGACTATGGCGCTCAATTGGGAGGATGTCCGGTCATAAGAAGCGGGGTGAGGCGGCGTGAGGAAAAAAGTGCTTGAGGTCAACAACGTCACGATGCAGTTCGGCGGCCTGATCGCCGTAAACGACCTGACCATGTTCGTAGATTATCAGGAGATCGTCGCGTTGATCGGGCCTAACGGCGCGGGCAAAACTACCGCGTTCAACATGATAACAGGCGTTTATAGACCCACCAGCGGCCACATCGCGCTGAACAAGGAGAATATAACCGGCACACGCCCGGATCGCATCGCCCAGCGCGGCATGGCTCGGACATTCCAGAATATCCGCCTGTTCAAGGCGCTGAGCGTGCTGGATAACGTCGTCATCGCGCAGCACCTGCGGCTCAAGTCCAACTGGCTGACGTCGACGCTCCGTCTGCCCCGCTACAACGCCGAGAATCGCCTGATGTACGAGCGCGCCGAGGAACTGCTGACATACATGGGGCTGTGGGATGTGCGCGGCGAGGTATCATCATCGCTGCCATACGGCGCGCAGCGCAAGCTAGAGATAGCGCGCGCGCTGGCGACCCAGCCTGTTATGCTGCTGCTGGATGAACCGGCGGCGGGCATGAACCCGGCGGAATCTCAGGAATTGACCGGGCTGATACAAGGCGTCCGCGATCATTTTAAGCTGACAATATTGCTAATTGAACATCATATGGACGTAGTAATGGATATATCTGACCGCATATACGTGCTGGATTACGGCAACCTGATCGCCGTGGGCACGCCCGCCGAGATTCAGGCGAATGACGCGGTTATCCAGGCGTATCTGGGGGTGGAAGAGAATGAAGCTTGAGATTAAGGATCTGCGGGTCTCTTACGGCGGCATACGCGCGCTGAAGGGCGTCAATCTGACGGTGGACGAAGGCTCGATCGTGACGCTGATAGGAGCGAACGGCGCCGGCAAGTCGACCACGCTGCGCGCCATATCGGGTCTGCTCAAGCCGGATGCTGGCCAAATCACGTACAACGGCGAGAGCATAGCGGGGTTTCCGGCGAAAGAGATAGTCAAGCGCGGCGTGGTTATGGTGCCGGAAGGCCGCCGCGTATTCCCCGACATGACCGTGCGCGAAAACCTGCTGATCGGCGCGTATTTGCGCAGTGACCGCGCCGGTATCGACCAAGATCTGAAGTATGTTATGGAACTGTTCCCGCGTTTGAGCGAGCGCACATGGCAGCTGGCGGGCACGCTCTCCGGCGGCGAGCAGCAGATGCTGGCCGTAGGCCGCGCGCTGATGGCCAAGCCGAAACTCCTTATGATGGATGAGCCATCGCTTGGCCTTGCGCCGCTGGTCGTTAAGGACATCTTCTCGATCATCAGGCGCGTCAACCAGGACGGTATCACGGTACTGCTGATCGAGCAGAACGCGAACGCGTCGCTGCGAGTCGCCGATTACGGCTATGTGCTGGAAACCGGCTCGATCGTCCTTGAAGGACAGGGTCGCGCGCTGCTGGAGAATCACAGCATCCAGGAAGCGTATCTCGGGCATCGTAAGTCCGCCATACCGGCTTCGGGCAAGGCTTCTTCCGAAGAGACATCAGGCAAGCACGGCCGTAAATATGAAGTTTCGATGAATTCCGATTGAAACGCTTCCATCCGCTTGACAAACTGGAAATGATCGGTTATACTGTCTATCGGTTCTTGATTCGATAATCGCGCTGAAGAGTACAATATCTTCAACAAGAACCGATGATATTCCTCAGTAGCTCAATGGCAGAGCGTTCGGCTGTTAACCGAAATGTTGTAGGTTCGAGTCCTACCTGGGGAGCCAAATGATCCACCATCAGTTGATGGTGGATTGTTTTTACGGTATAATAGCCTCGTACAATAATTGTTTCAGTTGAGGATGATCATATTCTCAAGCAACACGCTCTCATCCATCTATTGGGCGATACCATTTGGGCAAGGCGAGATTGACACAATGATGAAGCAGTCACAGGACGTCCTGCGGTGGTACGAAAATATGCGTAACCCCGTGCCCACTTGGTATTTGAGAGACTTCATGCCATAATGATACTGTGGGGAATTCGCTGGATAAGAAAAGAGCTACTACTCCGAAGACGCGTCGGCAGGGCTGCCTGTCAGCGTGGCCTCACATTGAAAGGAGACTGTCATGTCAAAGTTCAAGATCGCGTTCATCGGCGCGGGCTCCATTGGGTTCACGCGCGGGCTGCT
>JAITDK010000292.1 GCA_031282605.1 Oscillospiraceae bacterium | reverse complement strand
CGATCCTGCTCCTCTTTAATTCTCAAATTTGGAACTGCTGATGACCTATACCCACGCGTTGCAAAAAAACCATTATTGTGATACTATACCCCATATCGCTAAGAGCTTCCCGCCCTCACCCCTTTAGCGAACAACTACAGTCCATCGTGAATCCGCGAAAACTCTTAGAGATACGGAATATACCCCAGATGAATCTCACGCGGGGGGGGGAGCATCATTGACGGACAGCGCGGCGGGTCGCATATTCGACATACAGCGGTTCTCGATATACGATGGGCCGGGCATCCGCACGACTGTATTTCTGAAGGGCTGTCCGCTTAGCTGCATATGGTGTCACAACCCCGAGTCAAAATCGGCGAATCCGCAGATCGCTTATTACCCGGAGACATGCGTTGGCTGTTGCGCGTGCGTCGACGCGTGCCCGAACGGCTGTCACCAGTTCGTCGACGGCGCGCACGGATACGATCGCGAATCGTGCACGGCGTGCGGCGTGTGCGCCGAGGCGTGCCGAGCCGAGTCGCTGACGATCATAGGTCGGACGATCACGGTTGAAGCCGCTCTGGCCGAGATTCTGAGGGATCGCGTATTCTACGAAACGTCGGGCGGGGGCGTCACGCTGTCCGGAGGCGAGCCGTTCGCGCAGCCCGTGTTCACTCGCGCGCTGCTTGAGATGTGCAAGCGAGAGGGCTTGAACACCTGCGTTGAGACATGCGGATTCGCCGGACAGGCCGTGATGGAATCGTGCGCGCCGTTCGTCGACCTGTTCCTGTTCGACGTGAAGGACACAGACCCCGCGCGGCATAAGCTAAACACGGGCGCGCCGCTGGAACCGATACTAGATAACCTGAGATTCCTGGACGATTATGGCAAACGGATCGTACTGCGCTGCCCGATCATACCGGGAATCAACGACGACGAAGCGCATTTCAGACGCGTCGCCGAACTGGCGAACGGGCTGCGTCACGCCGAACGCGTCGACGTGGAACCGTATCACCCGCTGGGGTTGAGCAAGTCCGCCGCGACAGGCGCGCCGGTATTGTTCGATCTGAACGAGACGCCCGGCGGAGATACCGTCCGGACGTGGGCGACGGCGATTCAGCGCTATACCGCAACGCCGGTAGCGTAGTGACAAACTATACTGCATATGGAACAATGTATAAGGAAACAATACTGACATGAAGATGATACTTAGATGGTTCCCGCACGGCGACGACAGCGTCGCCCTGGAGCAGATACGCCAGATCCCCGGCGTCAGCGGCGTAGCGAGCTGCCTGCCAAAGATTCCCGTCGGCGACGAGTGGACTAAGGATGACGTCGCGGCGCTCAAGTCCGTCGTCGCCTCCTCCGGCCTGGAGATGGAGGTCGTCGAGTCCGTCAATATCCATGAGGACGTCAAGAAGGGCCTGCCGACGAGGGATCGCTATATAGACAACTATATCAAGACGATCCGCAATCTAGGCGAGCGCGGCGTGCGCTGCCTGTGTTACAACTTCATGCCTGTGATGGATTGGGCGCGCAGCGATCTGGCTAAACCACTGCCAGACGGCTCTACGGTGATGTCGTACGAACACGACGCTGTCGTGAAGATGAACCCCGAATCCATCGCGAAGTCGATGACGGGCAAATCGCGCGGTTATTCACTGCCCGGCTGGGAACCGGAACGTCTCAGCCTGATGGCCGCCGATATTGAGTTCTACAAGAGCTTCAGCCAGGAGCGGTATTGGGCGAACATCAAGTATTTCCTGGACGCGGTGATCCCAGCCGCCGAATCCGCCGACGTGCGCATGGCCATCCATCCCGACGATCCGCCATGGCCGCTGTTCGATCTGCCCAAGGTAATCACGGACGCCGTAAGCATCCGTAAGTTCCTCGCGCTGAACGACAGTCCATACAACGGGCTGACGTTCTGCACAGGCAGCCTGGGCGTCAGCGAGGCGAACGACCTGCCCTCGATGATACGCGAGTTCGGCGGGCGCATCCACTTCGCGCACATCCGCAACGTGAGGAAGCTCGGCAAGAAGGACTTCGACGAATGCGCGCACTTGAGCCGCGAAGGCAGCCTGGACATGTTCGGGATCGTGAAGGCGCTGTATGAATCGAAATTCGACGCAGACTTCATCGGGTACGTCCGTCCCGATCATGGCCGGATGATATGGGGCGAACAGGCGAGACCGGGCTACGGGTTATACGACCGCGCGCTGGGCACGGCATACATCGAAGGGCTGTGGGAAGCCCTTGAGCGGATGCAGTTTTGATTGACCAGTGGCATGAAGATTAGTATACGGTTAAGATTGGAGTAGAACCAATGCTGACATTGAATAGGGACTCGATTAGGGATTCATTGGAGAATCGTGAGGGCTGGGCGGCGGCGGACGTCGCCGTGCCGTCATTCGACGTGGATAAGATGATAGCCGAAACCCGCGAGTCTCCGGTGTGGATTCACTTCGGCGCGGGGAATATATTCCGGGGGTACATAGCCGCGCTTCAGCAGCGGCTGATCGAGAGCGGCGGCGCGTCCAGCGGGATCGTCGCGGCCGAGACGTTCGACGACGAGATCATCGAGAGGATATATAAGCCGCACGACTCGCTGACGCTGCTGGTAAGCCTGATGCCTGATGGACGGATGCAGAAGGAGATAATCGCGTCGATAGCGTACGGCGTGACGGCGGCCAGTCCGGATGGATTGGCAGAGCTGAAGCGGCTCTTCGCGAAACCGTCGCTCCAGATGGTCAGCTACACGATCACCGAGAAGGGATACGCGCTGACCGACATCAAAGGCGAGCCGCTGCCCATATTCGCCGCCGACGCCAAGGCGGGACCCTCCAATGCGCGGCACGCCATGTCCATAACCGCCGCTCTGCTGCTGGAGCGGTACCACGCCGGAGCGCTCCCCATCGCGCTGGTCAGCATGGATAATTGCAGCCACAACGGAGAGAAGCTGCAATCCGCCGTATGGGCGATCGCCGACGCCTGGAGGGGAAACGGCGTTGTTGGCGACGGGTTCATCCAGTATCTTCATGACGAGTCCAAGGTGTCATTCCCGTGGAGCATGATTGATAAGATCACGCCGCGACCCGACGCGCAGGTACAGGCTGCGCTGACTAAGGCGGGTATAGGTGGAATGGACGTCGTTGTGACGGGCAAGTCTACGTATATCGCGCCCTTCGTCAACGCGGAGTCGCCGCAGTACCTCGTCGTTGAGGACAGGTTCCCGAACGGTCGTCCTCCGTTGGAGGATGCCGGTGTCTACATGACCGATCGAGACACGGTCAACCGTACCGAGACGATGAAGGTCACTACGTGTCTCAATCCTCTGCATACCGCGCTGGCCGTGTTCGGCTGCCTGCTGGGCTATGAGCGCATCAGCGACGAGATGGGGGACGCCGATCTGAAGAGGCTGGTCGAACGCATCGGTTATCAGGAGGGGATGCCTGTCGTCGTCGATCCGGGCATTATCAGTCCGCGCGCGTTCATCAAGGAGGTCGTAGAGGAACGGTTCCCCAATCCATTCATGCCGGACACACCCCAGCGTATCGCGACCGACACCAGCCAGAAGATACCCATTCGATTCGGCGAGACGATCAAGCGTTACATTGTGTCCGACGATCTTGACGTTTCGTCGCTGGAGTGCATCCCGCTTGTGCTGGCGGCGTGGGCGCGTTATCTGTTGGGTGTCGGCGACGACGGACGCCCCATGCCCATAAGCCCAGACCCGATGCTGGATATGCTGCGGAACCAGCTTGCCGGCGTTGAGCCGGGCGATCCATCCTCCTACAGCGGGCAGTTGCGCTCCATGCTAGCCAACGTCAATATATTCGGTGCGGATCTGATCCAGGCGGGATTGGCCGACAAGACGGAGGGCTTCTTTATCGAGATGCTGCATGGCCCGGGAGCGGTCAGAGCCGCGCTGCATAGGGCGGCGAGCGAACGGTCATTGGACTGAGGACTGAAAGGACGGCTTACGCTACGGAACAGACTATCCAGGTACAACCGGCAATCCGAAGCCGGTAGATTGTGTATCACGATGGTCCAGGCGAAGCCTGGTCAGGATTCGAAAGGGCGGATGACAGGTTATCATAGCAAGTGCAACACTTGGAGATATGGACTGCATAGTTCTGAAGGTGTATGATGATGCTGGCAAAAACAAACACGCACACCGGAGGGAACTATGCAGCCATATGTA
>JAITDK010000264.1 GCA_031282605.1 Oscillospiraceae bacterium | reverse complement strand
CGCTCTGATAGCCGACGTGAACGCCGACGCCGCCACGCTGGAACAGGCGCGCGGCGAGAAACTGACATTGGCCAAATCCATCGCGACCGAGGCGACGCTGCAGGGACTGATGGCCGCGAGAGGGTTTGGGGATTCGTATGTTACGGTTCGCCCGGGGTCGGTCAACGTGGTCGTGCGTCAGGAGAAATTATCCAGCCAGCAGATGGCCAGCATTTTGGAGATGGTGACCGCGGAAACAGGAGAATCTCCGGATAACGTAAAGATCATACTGACAAAATAGGATGGATTGTGAAAGATAACGGCCAGTCGGATTGTAAAACCCTGGTCTATCTGGTATACTATACTCCGTCCCTCTAAGAATTCCCGCGGATTCGCAGTGGATTTTCGCCGCCTGCTAAGGCGGATGATCCTCCTTGACGGTTCGTCGGCTGAGTGCGTCTCGGTTTTGCGCACAGCCGCGGCTGACGGCAGTCGGCGAGCCGGCTATGCAAAACCGGCGTGGAGGCTGGCGCGAACGGCGAAAAAACGCGCGAAGGCGGGAAGCCATTAGCGGTACGGAGTATAATACGGTACAGATAGGCGCGGCGCTTAGTCCCGCGCCGAATAGGGTGGTCGGGGGCGCGGCTCCCAACTGGCCAAGAGGGGGGATTATACCCATATGGTTAACGAAAACTTGCCCGCACATGTTGCCACCAGCATGACGGAGATAGGTTCTATAACCTACGCGAGCGAAGTGGTCGCTATCATCGCCGGCATTGCTGCCGCCGAGATTGATGGCGTGGCCGCGATGGGCACGGCCGCATCGATCGTGGATCTGCTGGGACGCAAGACGAAACCGGTTACGCGCGGCGTTAAGGTCGAGGTCGGCTCGGAAGAGGCGTCGGTCGATCTGGTGTTTACCGTTGAATATGGCAAGCCTATACAGAAGGTATGCCGCGACGTGCAGGAGTCCGTCCGCAAATCGATCGAAACGATGACCGGTTTGCACGTGGTCAAGGTGGATGTGCATGTGATGGGGGTCAGCTTCGAGAAGGAGACGCAGCTAAGCGCCGATCTCGCGCAGGCCGCGAACGCCGCCGTCGATCCTGGCCGAACCGCGTCCATGATAAGCGGCGCGTCGAGTCCTACCGGGCCGCTGGGGCAGATAGTACGCTCCCGCCCGCTGCCGCGCAAGGATCCGAACGAGGCGCAGCCAAACCATCCCGAAGGCGCGGACGAGGATGTCGATCTGCCTGAGACGGCCATCGACATGACCGGAGACGACGCGGACGACGTCAACGTGCCCGCCGTATTAGAGTTCGATATAAACGCCGACGCTTCCGCCGAGGGCGCGAAGACGGCTGAATCGGCGGACGACGCGGACGGCGTTAACGCCGAAGATCCGCCGGACGCCGAGCCGAACCACCAAGCCGAAGAGGACAAACCCTATGGCGGCGCGCATCCGCACAATCCCGAAGGGATTCTTTCCTACGCCGCGTCCGATGAAGCCGGCGTGATAAAATCGGACGGCGGCGGCGACGATGAAGCCATCCTAGCCGACGGCACGCTGTAATGAAAGCGTGGCATGAATCGTGATTCAAAAGGAGGTTCCATGAGAATCCGTTGGTATGACCGCGTCTTGATCGCGCTGAGTGGACTGTTGCTGCTCGCGCTGGGGCTGCTGCTGATCATGACGGGGATTCACGAGCCGAAGCCGGTATATGACTTCGGAATAAAGCTGACGCAGGCGTTCCTGGGGCTGACCGTGGTGCACTGGATACGCGAGGGTCTGTGGTACGTCCTGGCCGTGATGATCGCGGCAGGGCTGGCGATCTCGCTGTGGGGTGTCCGTCAGTGGATCAGCCTGATACCCAGGCGCAAGCATGAAACGTTCTTCGCGGCCACGCAGATCGATCGCGGCACGCTGTCGATCGCTCGACCCGCGCTGGAGCATCTGGTGCAGAAGTGCGTATCCGAGCATCCAGAGATGTCGGTCAGCAAGATAAATATATCCAGCGAGAACGACAAGGCGATGGTTCGTATGCGCGCGACTATGCGCTCCGGGGTATCGATGCCCAAGGCGACCGCCGCGCTGAAGAAGGAGATCGTCGAATACATATCCGAGTGCGCGGGCATAGAGGTATCCAATGTGCAGGTTATAGTGGAGGATACCACGCCCCCGCTGACGCTGACCGACGGCGTGTCCGCCGCGCAGACCGGATCGCACTGGCGATCCCTCCCCGGCCAGACTGACGGCTCGACCGCGCGGCTGCCCGCCGCGAACGGCTCGGCTAGCGAACCCGCTCCGATCATCGCGCCCGAACCGGAAGCGATACCGATCCCGCTCGGTTCCATCGTGGATGATGAACCGGCCGTGCCGGTGATGGCCTCGATCTCATTTCCCGATATCGCGCGCGAGGCCGACGAGACTGACCCGATCAAAGACGACGGCGGTTATGACGACGAATCCGCTATCGACCCGATGTTCAGCATGGACAGCCGCGTCGCCGCCGATCCGGTGAACGGCGAGGAGGACGAGGGAGACGTCGCCGACGCTTCCAAGGAGAGTGACTCCAATGCCGTCAGATCATGAACATGGCGGCTTCTGGTCGGAAGCGTTCAAGCCTGGAACGGCCGCGTGCGCGTTGCTATGCGGGCTGCTAGGGATTGCGGTCGCGGTCAGCTTCCTGGCGATAGGGTTTTGGAAGACGCTGCTGATTGCGGCGTTCTTCACGGTCGGCTGGGCGTTGGGGCGCTCCAAGGCGGTGCGCGTCTGGATCGGCGAAGCCTGGCGAAGGATAACGAACAGGAACGATTATAGTTGATAATGAAGATGATGGTTATGAAAGATGGATGAAACTAACGGACCAATGGCCGCTGGCAGCGCGAAGCGAGCCAGGATCGACGGAATCCCGGAGGGATTCATTCCTGCAGAATCCGCTGCCACATCTAAGAACCCAAGCGGCTCCCGGCGCAAGGCGCGCGCGGCTGTGATGCGCATGCTTTACGCGCGGGAGCTGCGCGGCGAGGCGGGCGGTTTTACGCCCGAGGATGATTTCACGCTGCACGATCTGTTGGAGGTACCGCGCGACGACGCCCATCTGCCATACATCCGGCGGATGGTGCGCGCGGTGGAGAAGAGCGCGGTCGAGCTGGACGAGCGTATCGCGCCGCTGCTGCGCGGGTGGACGATAGAGCGGCTGACGCGCGTAGATAGGCTGATACTGAGGTTCGCGGCGTATGAGATGCTTCGTGAACCACCTGAGGAGGCGGACGACCCCGGCGCGGTCGTGATCGCGGCCGCGATAGACATGGCGCGCGTGTACTCCACGGACGAGTCCATGCCCTTTATCAACGGCGTGCTGGGCGCGCTGAACCGCGGTAAGAGCAGTATATAAAGAGGATGATCGTATTGCCAAACGAAACGTCGTCAGCAATTATAATCGACGGTAAGGCACGTTCCGAGACCGTCATGAACGACCTAGCGCCGCGCGCGAAAGCCTTGATTGAACGCGGCGTGAATCCGCACCTGACCGTCATTCTGGTAGGTGACGACCCGGCCAGCCGGGTCTATGTCAAGAATAAGGTGAAGGCGTGTCAGGCGCTCGGCGTGCGTTCGACGGTCGCTACGCTGCCCGCCGATACCCCGGAGGCCGCGCTGCTGGACAAGATCGACCAGCTAAACGGCGACGCCTCCGTGCACGCCATACTGGTTCAATTACCGCTGCCGAAAGGTTTTGACGAGCGACGCGTCGTCCAGCGCGTTGCGCCGGGCAAGGACGTCGATGTGTTCCATCCGGTCAACGCCGGGAAGCTGCTGCTGGGCGCGCCGGGGTTTGAGCCGTGCACGCCGAAGGGGATCATGGCGCTGCTGGACGGGATAGGCTACGATCCGGCGGGGAAGAGCGCGGTTGTCGTCGGACGGTCTAATATCGTGGGCAAGCCTATCGCGCTGCTGCTGCTGCGCCGAAACGCCACAGTGACGATATGCCATTCCAGGACGCCCGATCTTGGCGCGGCGACGCGGCAAGCCGATCTGCTGATCGCCGCCGTCGGCAAGGCCGGACTGATCACGGGCGACATGATTAAGCCCGGCGCCGTCGTAATAGACGTAGGAGTGAACCGCGTCGAAGGCAGCAAGAAACTGCGCGGCGACGTGGATTTTGACAGCGCGGTAAAGGTTGCGGGCGCGATAACGCCGGTGCCCGGCGGCGTGGGTCCGATGACGATCGCGATGCTGATGATGAATACATTGGAAGCCGCCGAATCTTGTTAAATCTGATAGAACAGCTGGAGCGGCTGGAGCGGTTGGAACGCGCGGCAGAGCCGGACAGGCTCGCTCAAGCCGCCGGGCGCGTGCTATCCGTATCGGAGCTGAACGCCTATGTCCAACGGACGCTGGCGGCTGATCCGATGCTGCAAGGGTTGAACCTGCGCGGCGAGATCAGCAATCTAAAGCGGCACAGCAGCGGGCATCTCTATTTTTCACTGAAGGACGAGGCGTCACGGATACAGTGCGTGATGTTCCGCAGTCAGGCGCAGATGTGCGGCGTTCGTCCTGAAGACGGGCTTCGGGTCGTGGCGGAAGGCCGAGCCGCGCTGTACTCGCGTGACGGAACGTATCAATTCTATGTCGAAGCGATGCGTACGGACGGGATCGGCGCGCTGTTCCTGCGCTATGAGCAGACGCGCAAGCGGCTGCTCGCGGAGGGTCTGTTCGACGCCGCGCGGAAGAAGCCGCTGCCGTTGCTGCCCAGGGGAGTGGGTATCGTTACCTCGCCGACAGGCGCGGTGATACGCGATATTCAAACGGTTGCGGAGCGGCGTCATCCCGGGGTGCAGCTGTATCTCGCACCGGTGAGGGTGCAAGGCGACGGCGCTGCGGAAGAGATCGCGCGCGGCATACGGATGCTTGACCAACTGCCGGTTATAGACGTAATAATAACGGGACGCGGCGGTGGTTCGT
>JAITDK010000306.1 GCA_031282605.1 Oscillospiraceae bacterium | reverse complement strand
TTAAGTTTGTGGCGCCCCGCCACTATAATGTGAGTTGACTATTACCTTACAGCGTTTTTAATGGCGGGGCGCAGGGTTGGGACGATGGGACGAGGAACGTTGGGACGAGGAACGTCCCTGCGGGGAGCCTGGGACTCTGTCCCAGACCCGGCGAAGGGCTATCCGCCCGTTCGAAACCTGACCAGGCTTCGCCTGGACCATCGTGATACACAGTCTACCGGCTTCGGATCGCCGGTTGTACCTGGAGAGTCTGTTCCGGAACGTAACCAGTTCCCCCCGTTCCCTCGTTCCAAGCCCGGGGGAGGTGGGGTGCGCCGCGGCCATCACCTCGCAAACTGGCTCTGATACAACTCCGAGTAAAACCCCTTCCGCTCCAATAACCCTTCGTGCGTCCCTTGCTCCACTATATCCCCGTCACGCATAACAAGTATCAAGTCTGCGTTGCGTATCGTCGACAACCTATGCGCTATAATGAAACTCGTGCGGCCTTGCGTCAATCGATGCATTGCGTTCTGAATGCGCATTTCGGTGCGCGTATCCACTGAACTAGTCGCTTCATCAAGTATCAGTATCTTTGGGTTCGCCAGCAAGGCGCGCGCGATCGTGAGCAACTGCTTCTGGCCTTGTGAAACATTCGAGGATTCCTCGTTCAACTCCATTGAGTAGCCTTCGGGCAGCGTTCTCACGAAGTGATCTACGTCGGCGACTGTCGCAGCCTGTATTACTTCATCATCCGATGCAGTCAGCTTCCCATATCGGATGTTCTCCATGATTGTGCCGGAAAACAGCCATGTATCCTGCAGCACCATGCCGAACAGATCGCGCAGTTCCGTACGGTTGAACGCGCGCAGATCGTGCCCGTCGACGCGTATCGCGCCCTTATCCACATCGTAGAAGCGCATCAGCAGCTTAACTATGGTAGTCTTGCCCGCTCCCGTCGGCCCAACCACCGCTACGCGCATACCCGGTTTTATATCGGCTGAAAAGTCGCTGATGACCGTCTTCTCCGGCGTGTATCCAAATCGTATGTGGTCGAACTCAACTTCGCCCTGCAGCCCTTCGATCGAAACGGGATTTTCGACGGTTTGATTCTCCTCCGACTCCTCGAGCAGCCCGAACACACGCTCAGCGGCGGCCAGCATCGCCTGGATCATGTTGAACGCCTGCGCCACTTGAGTAATAGGCTGGTTGAACTGGCGCACATACTGCACGAACGCCTGAATATCGCCGACCGCGATCACCCCGCGCGCTGCCAGTATCCCGCCGAATATCGACACCAGCACGTAGCCCAGATTGCCTATCATCATCGCGATAGGCATCATCAAGCCCGATAAAAACTGGCTCTTGCGCGCACTCTCGGCCAGTTGGTCATTATCTTTATCGAATTTCGCTACTACCGCGTCCTCCGCGTTGAACGCCTTGACTATCTGATGCCCGCCGAATACCTCTTCTACCTGGCCGTTCACGTGCCCCAGATACTCCTGCTGCTGTTGGAAGTACTTCTGCGAGCGTTTCATGATCCCCATCGCGCCGAACATGGTCAGCGGCAGCGTCGCCATCGCGACCAGCGTCATCCAACCGCTGATGGAAAGCATCATGTACAGCGTGCCCAGTATGGTCGCCACGGACGTGATGAACTGGGTCATGACCTGGTTCATGTTCATGGCGAGTGTATCCACGTCGTTCGTGACGCGCGAGAGGATCTCGCCGTTGGTGTAATTGTCGAAGAACCTCATCGGCAGGCGATGCAGTTTGTCGGAGAGATCCTTGCGCAGCCTGAACGCAGTCGCCTGCGTCAGCCCGCTCATGATCCAGCCCTGGAGATATTGCAGCAGCGCGCTGAAACCGTACAGAACCAGCGCGTTGACGAGGATGCTCCCCACCTTGCCGAAGTCGATGCCGCCCTCGCCGCCTCCGGCGAGCTTGTTCGTCAGCCCGTTGAATATCTCGGTGGTCGCGTTGCCCATTATCTTAGGCACAACGATCGAGAACGCCGCTCCGCCCACCGCGAACACCGCTACCAGCGCTAGGCGCGCGCGGTATACCAGCATCATCTGAAAGAGTTTGCGGAACGTGCCCTTGAAGTCCTTGGGTTTCTCGGTCATGTGCATACCCGGTGGGCCTGAACCGGGGCCGCCCATTGGCCGGCGCGCGGGTCTGATGGATCTCGCGTTGTTCTCCTGACTCATATCGCCGCCCCCTTTCCTAGCTCCAGACCACTGCCTGGATACATTGGTTGACCGAGAGCGCAATCATCCGCCGGAGGCGGGGACAGCTCCAGTTCCTCTTGAGACAACTGCGTTTGCGCGATATCCTGATACACCGGGCAGGTTTTCAGCAGCGCGCGGTGAGTGCCGCGCCCGACAATTCGGCCTTTATCCAGCACGATTATCTGATCCGCGCCCATGATCGTGGATATGCGCTGCGCGACTATCAGCACAGTCGCTCCGGCTGTTTTCTCCTTCAAGGCGGCGCGAAGGCGGGCGTCCGTGCGGAAATCCAGCGCGGAGAAACTGTCGTCGAACACGAGGATGTCGGGTCTGCCGGCCAGCGCGCGTGCTATAGCTAGACGCTGGCGCTGTCCGCCGGAGACGTTGTCGCCGCCCTGGGTGATTTCGCTGTTGTACTTGGCTGAATTATCTTCAATGAAATCCTCGGCCTGGGCGATCTTCGCGGCCTCGATCATGTCGGCGTCGGATATGTCGCGCCCGCCGTACTTGATGTTACTCTCTATATCGCCGGAGAACAGCAACGCCTTCTGCGGCACAAACCCTATCCGCGCGCGGAGTTCACGCTGCGTCACATCGCGCACGTCCACGCCGTCAATCGTTATCCGACCCGACGTTACGTCGAAGAAACGAGGTACCAGGTTGATCAGCGTGGTCTTGCCGCTGCCGGTTGATCCGATGAAGGCGGTGGTCGTACCCGGCTTCGCCTCAAACGATATGCCCGTCAGCACCGGCATCTCGCTGCCAGGGTATTGGAAGCCCGCGTCCTCGAACCGTATCGTGCCCTTAGGCAGCGCGGACGCTTCTGGGAAGTGTTTGGGCTGGTCGGGATCGCTCAGCGTGGGATGAACGTCGAGCACCTCCTGGATGCGCCCGAGCGATACCAGCGCGCGCGGCAGCATAACCGAGAGCATCGACAGCATTAGGAACGACATGATGATCTGCATCGCGTACTGCATGAACGCCATCATCTCGCCGATCTGCATCGCGCCCGCGTCGATCGAGTGCGCGCCGGCCCAGATTATCAGTATCATTGTGCCGCTCATCAGCAGCGACATCATCGGGAACATGCTGGACATAGCGCGGTTGATGAACAGGGCGTTGCGGGTCAACTTATCGTTCGCTTCCTCGAAGCGTTCCTGCTCGCGCTTTTGCGTGCTGAACGCGCGTATGACCTGCATGCCGGTCAGCAGTTCGCGCATAACCAGGTTGATTCGGTCGACGAGCTTCTGCATGATGGTGAACTTGGGCATCGCGATGATCATCAGCGTGCCGACCAGCGTCAGCACGGCGAGAACGCCTACCGCGATAACCCACGCCATAGACATGTTAGTGCCCAGCGCCTTGAGCACGCCGCCGATGGCCATTATCGGACTGAACACCAGCACGCGCAGCAACATCACAACCATTTGTTGGATCTGCTGAATGTCGTTGGTACATCGCGTTATCAGCGACGCGGTGGAGAACCTGCCGATTTCCTGGTTGCCGTATGAGACGACGCGCTCGAATGTCTGCTTACGCAGAGTCTTGCCCAGTCCGGCGGCAATGCGGCTGGAGAAAAACCCGACGCTGATAGCGGCGGCCGCGTCGAGCAGCGCGATCGCGAGCATCTTGAGTCCCGCGTACGCGATATAATCGGTCTGCTTGCTGGGCACGCCAATCGCGTCGTACTCGGCCTTAACCGCCGTTATCCCGATCTGGCTGATCTGCGACTCCGGTACAGCCGACAATCGCTGCCGGATCTGGTTGAGCATCGCGGAACGCAGCAATTGCGGCATGGCGCGAAGTATCGCGAAAGGATCGGTTTGCGGCGCGGATTCGTCATCCGCGCTTCCGGCGGAACCGCCGGCAAGCGAGGTTGACATAGCGCCGATGGCCATAGCCGACGCGATGGGTTGCTCAATCAAGCCGATGTCCGCGTCAGGCTTCAGCCGGAGCAGCGGCTCGTCGGTCGAGTAGGGATGATCCTCGTACGGTTCGTACGCGGTGAGGACGGTCGCGGCCTCGGCGGGGGGCATGAGTATCGCGAGGTCGTCGAGCATGCTTTGACGTATAACGTCGGGGACGGGGTTGGTGATCCCGCTTTGGGATATGCCCACGTCTACGATGTCGGATGTGTATGCGGGCAGAGCAAGCTCAAGCATGGCCTGCGCGGCGAGCAAGGCAAGCACGATCAAAACGATCGGCCAGAACGGCTTCAGATGCCGGAGCAATATCCGCAAAGGCGTTCACACTCCTTTATTATGGGGTGATCCGGCGCGAAGCCGGACAGACTATAGCTCTCATATTCTACCATACGATTGTGTACGCACTATGGCATGAATCTGACAGTTTAATGAAGTTCATCAGCTTCTTGCCGTAGGGAACCTCTGCCACTGCATCTCCCTGAGGGAGGCGATGGGGATTGGAGCCGCGCTACGGAACAGACTATCCAGGTACAACAGGCAGTCCGAAGCCGGTGGCATGTGTATCACGATGGTCCAGGCGAAGCCTGGTCAGGATTCGAAAGGGCGGATAGCCCTTCGCAGGGTCAGGGACGCGGCGCATCCGCGC
>JAITDK010000203.1 GCA_031282605.1 Oscillospiraceae bacterium | reverse complement strand
ACCGCCGGATATAGAGCGCTCGGGTCGAAAGCGCGTATAATCGGCGTGGCGGTGTCCGACAAGAACTCAGAGTATGAAACAAAGTGCTCAAACCTCGCGAACGCCAGCCTCGCCTGGTTGGGCAGCGACGTCAGGCTGGACGCGTCGGATTTCACCGTTGAGCGCGGGTACTTTCAGCCAGGGTACGAGAAACCCAACCCCGCCGCGACCGAAGCCATCCGCCTGCTTGCGCGGACAGAGGGATTGATAGCAGATCCGGTCTACACCGGCAAGGCTTTCGCGGGTATGCTGGGCTGGATTCGCAGCGGCGGAACGCCGACGGGATCGACGCTTGTGTTCTGGCATACTGGCGGAGCGACCGCGCTGTTCGCGGAGAGCGCCATCGTAGGCGGCCTGTCGTCTGAGATATAATGGGATGAGGCGGTGTTATGAAAACGGCGATTTACCTTGCGCGTCAGGAGAATCGCCGTTTTAGGCGTGGGCATACGGGCAAGGGCGTTCGGAAGAATACAATAATCATTGCGATTACGCGTCCAACACAAAGGAGATTTACACTTGTTATTACGCTCCGTACCGCTAGGGCGTTCCCGACTTCGCGCGTCTTTTGCCGCTCGCGTCGGCTCTTACACCTAGCTGCATTGTCGTCTCGCCGACTGCCGTCAACTGCGCTCTGTGCAAAACCGAGTTGACGATCAGTCAGCGCGCCGTAATGGAACCTCCTTGCCTCGCTTACATATTTGAGAAGCACAAGCATCCTATACCAACGAAACGCTATAGAATAGATCGTGTCGCTTCTGTGCGCCTATGCTGGCATAGCGTGCGTATGCTGTCAAGGATAAAAATCAGATAAAATCTAGGAGAATATTGTCAACGGTTATAGCTCTGCCTGGAACATATCAGCACTAAACCAGGCTATGTCGGAATTCATGATGAGTCTCGTGGCAAAACGCTCATTGATTGCGTCGGAAGCCGATTCTGGGGAGCGATTATACTACGCTGCCGCGATCCGGGATAGCCTGTAACGGGTTACACCGTGCCATTATCGATATACGGCGTTAATCAAACCTCTCTAAGAACGCGCGGGTAGTCTCCTTCTCCGGCGCGCCGAACATCTTCTCCGGCGGGCCTGATTCTTCTATCACGCCGTTATGCAAGAAGACTATCTCGTCCGCGGCGCTGCGCGCGAAGGACATCTCATGGGTGGCCATCAGTATCGTCGCTCGGGTGGACTTAAGCTCCCTCACGAGATCGAGCACCTCGCCGACCAACTGCGGGTCGAGCGCGGAGGTGATCTCATCCAACAGAAGCAACTCCGGATCAGACGCTATCGCGCGTACGATCGCGACACGCTGCTGTTGTCCTCCGGACAACCTATCGGGGTAAACACGCGCCTTCGATTCGATCCCTATCCGCCTTAGCAGCTCCATACCGCGCGCGTCAGCATCGATTCGTCTCATGCCCACCACCTTGCGCAGCGACAACGTTACGTTATCCAATACCGTCATGTGCGGGAATAGGTTGAAGCTCTGAAACACTATGCCTATCTTCCGGCGTACCGTATCCTGATCGCGCCGCGGATCGGATATATCCTCTCCATTCAGGAATATCCTGCCGTCGCTGACGGTCTCCAACAGGTTTGCGCAGCGCAGCAGCGTTGACTTGCCCGACCCGGACGCGCCCACGCACACCACAACCGTATGCGGCATTACATCAAGCGTCACCCCGCGCAGCACAGCGTTCCTGCCGAACGTCTTGTGTACGTCCTCAAACCGCAGCAACGGCTGTATGCCAGCGAAATTCCCGCGGGATTCGTTCGAATCGTTAACGCCGATCACACCGCGCCTCCCGCCTGCTCGCGCCGCTTCAACCTCGCGGCGTACCAGTCCGTCAGGTGGATAAATGGTAAACTCATCAATATAAACAACAATCCAGACGCGACGTACGGCGTGAAGTTGTAGCTCTTCGCCACCATAATCTGCGCCGAGCGCACTGCGTCAATCGCGCCCAGTACGGAAACCAGCCCTACGTCCTTCTGCATCGCGACGAAGTCGTTCATCAACGCGGGCACCATCTTGCGCACCGCCTGCGGCAGCACGATGATACGCATCGTCTGCGAATGCGATAGACCCAGCGACCGTGCCGCCGCGCGCTGCGAGGGATGCACAGCCTCGATCCCCGCGCGGATCACCTCCGCGACGTATGCTGAGTATACAAGTATAACGGCTATAGTGCCTAATAATGTGGAATCAATCCGACCGAATATCCTAAGTCCCGGTATCCCGAACCCAATAAGGTACAGCACGATTATCATAGGCATACCCCGGAACACGTCCGTGTACACCGTCGCCAACGCGCGCAGCGGGAATAACACCGGGCTGATAGTGGTGCGCGTCAGCGCGATCAGCGTCGCCAGCACAGCCACCCCCGCCACCGCAGATGCCAGCACACGAAGGTTCGTCATCAGCCCCTGGAGCACGACGGGCAGCGATTCAATGAAATACCGCGGCGAAAAGAATGTCTCCCGCACCCGCGTCCAACCTTCCGACCGTGCCAGCGCAAGCCACACCGCCGCCGCGAACACGATTAAGCTGACGCACGACAACAACGCGGAGCGTACAGACTGCTTGCGTCTGTACGCCCTGCGATCTAGTTCGATTGCGGAAGGCATCCTGTTATTCCAGCGTCGGCACGTCGTACTGCCCCAGCCACAGGGTTTTTAGCGCGTCGATGCTGCCGTCGGCCAGCAGCGAGTCTACGGCGGCTGTCACAGCGTCGGTCAGCGGCGAATCCTTGTCCAGCACCAGCGCCAGTCCGTCGGTCACAAGCTCGCTCCCCGCGAGTACGCCCGCAACCACTCCGCCCTCGACTTGGTCGTATGTCAGGTAGTCGGCGGTCGTCACGCCCGCGACCATCGCGTCGATCTGTCCCGCGTTGAGCGCCTGCGCCACAGCGGCCAGGTCATTGAACACCTGCACCTGCTGAGTCGGCTTGATGTTCTCCTGCGTGAACGACACCGCGATGTCGCCCGACGCCGCGCCGAACACCGCGTCCTTCAGGTCGGCGATGCTGGCGACCTTCGCGAACGGCCCGTCCGCCTTGACGACCACGGCCAGCGGCTCGCGGTAATACACGCTTGAGAAGTCGACCGCCGCCCTGCGCGGTTCCGTCACGGAGTACTGCTGCAGGTTGAAGTCGAAGCTCTTCGGGCCCGGCTGGATCGCTTCCTCGAACTGGGTGCGCACCCACACCACGTCCTCCGCCGCGAAGCCCAGACGCTCGGCCACCGCATATGCCAGCGCGGCCTCGAATCCCTCGCCGGTCTCCGGCGCGTCGTTGAGCACCCAGGGTTCCCACGCGGGTTCGCCGGTGCCGATGGTCAGCTTACCAGGGGTAAGGGTAGGCAGCGATGCAGTTTCGCCGAGCGCGGCCGCGCACATCGAGACCATCAGCAGAACCAGGGTTATTGACAGCAGTTTCCTCATTATTGTTGACTCCTTTACTGGTTATGTCCGCGCAATGCCGCGTAAGGTTTCGTAAGATCATATACACTTGAAGACCGCCAGGGTCTGACACATACATCCAAACCTTACGCCATTAAACCCTTACGCAACAACATCTTGAGTATGGCGATATTCTACCAGAAAACTCGGATTATGTCAATTGTTATGGCGCGCTAAACAACGGTTGCGGATTTGTGTATATTCCGCACCGCAAAGGCGGCAAAGGGATCCATATGCGCCCTATTCTAGATCCTCGCTGCGGATGTATCCAATCCTGCCGCTGGCGGACACATGGCTCCACGCATTGGTTACGCCCAGCACGACGACCGTCTGACCCGGCGAGCACGATCCAAGCTGATCGGCGTATGTCGACGGCGCGGCGTGCAGCGCGCGGCGTGAATCCAACGCGCGGGAGATCGTTCGTCGCGGCAGCGAGTCGTCGAATACATCGGGCGCGCCGCTTGGCACGTTCAGCGTGTCCAGCGACGCGAGGGCCATATATCCGTATGTCGAACCGACGTGCACACGCAGGTAGAACGCATCGTATACCGCGTCGATCGTGACGATCACACCCTTGTTGTAACTGCACAGCACGCGTGCGCCGTCGTTTGGATACTCCAGCATGGGCAGGCGCGATAAGTCGGCGGGGTTTACCACCGCGTAAGGCGGCACTGACTCCGGCGGATCTGGCGGACGCATGGTGTCGGCGATGCCGGATACGCTGGGAGCGGCGACCCCAGCGGGCGTGAGCGGCGTTGCCGCGGACTGGCCGCCGTGATCGGGCGCCGGCGTCGGCGTGGCCACAAGGGTCGACGATACAGGCGATATGGTGCGGCCCGCCGAGCCTGCCGCCTCCGCGTAGTCGCTGAAATTGCCGTTGAATATGGGGTTGATCGGTATCGTATTGGGGTCGACGTAGCGATTGACCATCTTGACGGCGTACGCGGACGCGACGTAACCGATCATGCCGTCGACGCGCACCTGCATCCAATCGTCGCGGATGGCCAGCACTTCCAGCGGTTGGTCGGTGAGGAACTGCGCCAGTATCTCCGCCTGGGTATTCGGATGCGAACGCATGTTCAACCGCGTGCCCATCTGCGCGACGCGCGCGCTGGGTATCGCGGAAGGGATCATCCCGCGCGGCGCGTCGATCCACACATACGCCGCGGGCAAGTATCCTACCGTCGTGCCGACTCTCACCCTCACATAGCCCAGCGGGTCGTAGGAGATATATTCGCCCATCACGCCGTTGTAATAGTCGCCGTACGACATGGAATAGGCGTCCGGCCTGGAGGTCATCCGCGTAGGCTTCTCGGGATTGGGCGCGTTCAACGTAACCGAGTGCGCGCCATCGGGTATCACGAAATCAGCGAATTCCTGCGCGCCGTCCGTCTCCATAGGCGTCGGACGCGGCGTCAACGCGGGCGCGGCGGTTGGTTCCGGCTTAATTGTTTCGAGTGGCGTCGAGGATTCCGCAGGAAAATCGATCCTGCCGCCGCCGTTAGCTGTCGGTTCGGGCGTGACAGTCGCCATAGTGATACTGGGCGGCGGAGTGGGTTTCGTGTCGGCGCTCGCCGTTGGAATAGGCGCCGCGGTCGGGGTTTCGCTCCGCGGCACGATATATGACCGCACGACCCAGCCCAGCGAGCGTCTGCCGTTCGCGCCCTTGAATACGATCCGCACCCAATCAGATGTGGACTCCACAATCTCGACGCGCGTGTCCGCGGCCAGTCGTCCCAGCAGCACTGCGTCCGGGCGCGGCTCGCTGAGCACGTCCGCGTCCGGATGGATATTCTGGTAATACGGGCCGGGGATGAGGTGACGCCGCAG
>JAITDK010000200.1 GCA_031282605.1 Oscillospiraceae bacterium | reverse complement strand
CGTGATGCGCGACGGATGCATCCAGCAGATAGGCACGCCAAAACGGATATACGACGAGCCAAAGAACGCGTTTGTCGCGGCGTTCATAGGCGAATCCAATATACTGGACGCGACGATGGTTCGCGACGAGCGCGTAATATTCTGCGACCGTGAGTTCATTTGCGTGGATCGAGGGTTCGGCGAGAACCAGAAGGTGGACGTAGTGCTGCGTCCGGAGGATCTGACGCTGGTATCGGCGGATCAAGGTATGCTGTCGGGCGTGGTGCGGTCGGTGCTGTTCAAGGGGGTGCACTACGAGATGATGATAGACGTCGGCTGCGCGGTTCTGAAGGTGCATTCGACCAGCATGGCTCCTGAGGGCGAGGCGGTGGGGCTGTCGGTAGTGCCGTTCAACATCCACATAATGAACAAAGACGGCGAAGAATGTCCGCGGTGAGGTAGAAGACTATGAAGCGTTCGTCCTTCGCGGCGCCATACGGGCTATGGATGCTTGTGTTTACGGTCGTACCGGTGTTCATCATCGTGTTCTACGCGTTCTCGGTGTCGGGCGGCGTCACGCTGGATAACTTCCGGCTGTTCCTGGAGCCTGAGTTCGTGGGCATTCTGACGTTCTCGCTATGGCTGGCGTTTCTGTGCACGCTGCTGTGTCTGCTGTTCGGTTATCCGTGCGCGCTGTTCCTGGCGAGCCGCGACATGAAGCGCGCCACGATGCTGGTAGTGCTGTTTGTGATACCGATGTGGATGAACTTCCTGCTGCGCACGTACGCTTGGATGACGTTATTGGAGGACACCGGTCTGATCAACCGATTCCTGGAATGGATAGGGATAGGCCGCCAGCGGCTGATGTATACGGAAAACGCCGTGCTGTTCGGCCTGGTGTACAACTTCCTGCCGTTCATGATATTCCCTATATACTCGGTGCTCGTGCGCTCCGACAGGAATCTGGAGGAGGCCGCGCAGGATCTGGGCGCGAACTCGTGGCTGGTGTTTCTAAGGGTGACGCTGCCGTTGTCGTTGCCCGGCGTCGTATCGGGCGTGTCGATGGTATTCATGCCGGCTGTGACGACGTTTGTTATTCCCCGGCTGCTGGGCGGCGGATCGTTCATGATGTTTGGCGACTTGATCGAGAATCAATTCCTTACGACCGGCGACTGGAACTTCGGCTCCGCGCTGTCGCTGATAATGATGGCGCTGATATTCATCAGTTTGGGGATACTGCACCGATTCAACCCTGACGCCGAGTCGAACGGCGCGGTTTGGTGAATGCGAATTTAACGGCGCCGATATAAACTGCAGGAGGATCGCCATGCTTGCACGCCGGTTGAGGATGACTTATCTAGTCGTCATCCTAGCGTTCCTGTACGCGCCGATCATTGTGCTGATCGTGTACTCGTTCAATGCGGCGCAGACGCGAGCGATCTGGGGCGGATGGTCGCTGAAGTGGTACGCGGAGCTGTTCCGGAACAAGAGCATAATGGACGCTTTAAGCGTGACGATCACGGTGGCGGTGCTGGCGACGATAGCCTCGCTGATACTGGGCACGCTGGCGGCGATAGGGATGCACTCCATGCGCGGCGGAATGCGGCAGGTATTCATACAAGTAACCAACCTGCCCATGATGATGCCGGACATCGTGACTGGCATATCGCTGATGGTGCTGTTCATATTCGCTAAGGTTCCTCGCGGATACGGCACGATGCTGCTGGCGCACATCACGTTCGACGCGCCGTATGTGATATTCTCCGTGCTGCCCAGGCTGAGGCGGATGAACAAGCATCTGTACGAAGCCGCGCTAGATCTGGGCGCGACGCCGCCGACCGCGCTGTGGAAGGTGATCATGCCCGAGATCATGCCGGGCATGGTAACGGGGGCGTTGCTGGCGTTCACGATGTCGCTGGATGATTTCGTGATCAGCTACTTTACGTCGGTGCGGACGGCGAATCTATCGGTGCTCATATACTCGATGACGCGGCGCAAGGTGCCGCCGACGGTTAACGCGCTGTCCGCGATCATGTTCACTGTTGTATTAACGTTGCTTTTAATACAAAACCTGCGCGAGGCTCGCGCCGAAAAGCTCAAACCGAAAGGAGTACGAAGCGTATGAACCGGATCAACGTCGTCCCCCGTTACTTAACGAAGGTGCTGGCTATGCTGCTTACGATAGCGCTAGCGATGGGCGTTTCCATGTCGGCGCTGGCCGATGGCGAGGTTAATGTGTACAACTGGGAGGATTATATCAGCGAAGGCGCGCTGGCGCTCTTTGAAGAGGAGACTGGCATCAAGGTTAACTATATGCGCTTCACAACGAACGAAGACATGCTGGTGCAGGTGCGCGCGGATCCGACGAATTACGACGTGATATTCCCCAGCGACTACATAATCGAGCGTTTGATCTCGGAGGAGCTGCTAGAGGAACTGGATTGGGGAAACATACCGAACGCGTCGAATGTATTAGGGTGGCTGAACAACCCGTCGTACGATCCGGACGGAAGGTTTTCCGTACCGTACATGTGGGGTACGGTAGGCATACTGTATAACACGAAGATGGTCAACGCGCCGATAGACAGCTGGACTGCGCTATGGGACGAGGAATATAAGAACAACGTGTTCATGATGGATTCGATCAGGGACACGATAGGGGTTACGCTGAAGATGCTGGGCTACTCGATGAACGAGCGAAGCCAGGAGGCGTTGGACGCGGTAAAGGACAGGTTGATCGAACAGAAGCGCGCGGGGATAGTGAAGGCGTATCAGGTGGACGAGACGAAGGATAAGATGATCGCGGGCGAGGCGGCTATAGGCGTGGTATGGTCCGGGGATGCGGCATACGCGATGGGCTATAACGAGGATTTAGCGTACGTGGTTCCGAACGAGGGATCTAACGTATGGGTAGACGGGATGTGCGTGCCGAAAGGGGCGCGGAACAAAGCGAACGCGGAGACGTTCATAGATTTCATGTGTCGACCGGACGTAGCGCTGTTGAATTTTGAGGAGATATGGTACTGCACGCCGAACGCTGGGACGATCGCATTGCTGGACGAGGAGACGCTGCAAGACGAAACGATTTTCCCGCCGCAGGACGTGATCGATCGATGCGAGTTCTTCCAGGACATTTCAAGCGACATAACAAGGTTCAACCGTATCTGGCTGGCGGTTAAGTCTGCACGCTGACGCGCGGCGGGAACCGCGAGGGGCATAACACGACAGGCTCGGCGCCGATGCCGAGCCTGTCGTATCTTAGCATAAGGCGAAGCTCCCGACCTCCCCCGGGAACCCCTCCGCCGCCGCGGCGAAACCGTACGCGCAAAATTCGCAAAACATTGCAGGGTTTCGTACCGTTCATCCGTCTTGAGTTTAGGAATCCTTCACGTTTGGAAGGTGATACCATGGTTAGATTGATCATCCTTGGCGTTTTGCTTGCCCTTTCCGTGTATGAGTGGCTGCGCGGCCCCTCCAAGGCTCCTTATTGGATAGCCTTAGGCGGTTTGTTTGCGTTCTTCTCCCTGCGTTACGGACAGGGTCAGGACTACCTTAACTACCTGAGCATATACGCGACCGTCAAGCCGCTTAATATGCTGCCCAACTATTTCCTATATTCGTTCAACAAGATTGAGATTGGCTTCTTCTACCTTATCAGTTTCATGCGGATGTGCCACGTTCATTTTTCGGTGTTCGTCGCGCTCCTCTCCGGCGGAAGCCTTCTGATGATTGATAGGTTCATCCGTAAGTTCAGCCCCCTTCCTGTCCTGTCGCTGACATGCTTCTTCGCCGTGTACTCGCTTACATACATGGAGAGCGGTCTGCGCCAGTTGATCGCGCTATGCCTTATGCTTGGCTGGGCGCTGCCCGACTGGCTCGCCGAGAAACGCTTGCGCAGCGCGCTGGTGTTCTGCGTCGCAGCAACCATGCACGCCTCCGCTTTGCTGGCGCTGGCGGTGCTGCTGGTATTCTTCCACGGCGAGCAGCGCGCCGCTTGGGATTGGAAACTAAAATGGGTCGCCCTGTGCACCGGGCTGGTGTTGATCGCCATGCTTATCATCAACTTCGTAAACTTAACACCCATACTCCAGCGTTTCCCAGAACCATATGGATCGGTTTTAATCTACTACCTGCGTACGGCGCGCAGTTTCAGCCTCCTCGCCCTTGCCAACCGCCTGATATTCCTCGTGATAATAGGCGCGCTGACATTCCGCGCCCGCGACCGCCTCACCGCGCGCGAGTGGTTCCTCGTCAAGTTCTACGCCGTCGGCTTTCTTGTATACCTGACGTTTATGTCCGTAGATCTGATCGCGTCGCGCACTAACGTGTACTTCCGGATAGTCGAGTTTGCCTTGCTGCCCGCGCTGCTTTACCGCAACCGCGACCTTAACCTTAAGATCGCGCCCGCGTTCGCCGCTATACTAGCCATGCTCGGCTTTATATATATAAAGGACGTGCGCGCCATAATGGACTTCGGCCAGTATTTCCGCACGAACCCCACCGAATATCCGTACATTACCATATTGAAGCCAGCGGAACTGATGGAGGTGCGCTACATCCCTGTCAAATTCGAGCCGTACATGAACCAGGCCGCTTATGGCCAGTTTGACTTCGTCGAGTATTACCGCAGAGTGCTGCGTAAACCATCCATTACCAGCCAGATACTACCCTATTGAGGCGGTCGGTC
>JAITDK010000199.1 GCA_031282605.1 Oscillospiraceae bacterium | reverse complement strand
ATCGAAGCGCTCACCAAACGGCTGATACTCGACGCTGAATTCAACATCGGCGACGATGTACGCTCATCGCTGCAAGCCGCGCTGCTTCGCGAGCCAACCGCCCCCGCGCGCCTCGCGCTCGAACAGATCCTCGAGAATCAGCGCATCGCGGCGAACGAGCAAACGCCTCTGTGCCAGGACACTGGAATGATCGTCGTGTTCGCCCGCTTGGGACAGAACGTCCATATCGACGGAGGCTTCGAGGAAGCGATCCAATCGGGCGCGCGCGCCGCGTTCCATGAAGGCTACCTGCGCGCTTCGGTAGTCGCCGACCCGCTGTTCGGCCGAATCAATACGCGGGATAACAGTCCGGCGATCATCCACTTACGCCTCCTGCCCGACAATGATAATCTGCGCCTATTGGTAATGCCCAAGGGTTTCGGCAGCGAGAATATGAGCGCAATACGGATGTTCCCGCCTTCAGCCGGACGCGGCGGCGTCGTGGATTTCATTGTAGATACCGTGCGCCGCGCCGGATCGAAGCCTTGCCCGCCTACTATCATCGGCGTAGGTATTGGCGGCACGTTTGAGCAGTGCGCTCAAATTGCGAAGCTGGCTACTGCACGCCGCGTCGGGTCAGTCAATCCGGATGAACGGTACGCGGCTCTCGAATCCGAATGCCTCGAACGCGTCAACTCTCTCGGCATCGGTCCGGCTGGTTACGGCGGCATAACCACCGCGCTCGCGGTTCACATCAGTCATGTCCCAACCCATATAGCGGGGATGCCCGTCGCGGTCAACATCGTTTGTCACGCCTCTCGCCACGCGGAGGGATCGTTATGACTACTGTCAACGCCGTCGACATCACGCTGCCACTCACGCCGGAAACCGTCTCCCGTCTTAACCTTGGAGACATCGTGCGAATCACTGGTACAGTCTACACTGCCCGGGACGCCGCGCACAAGCGCATGACTGAATCCCTTGCCAACGGCGAACCGCTGCCGTTCGATCTTGTCGGCCAAACCATCTATTACGCAGGACCCGCACCAGCAAAGCCCGGCCATGTCGTCGGTCCATGCGGCCCGACGACCAGCGCGCGGATGGACGCGTACACGCCTCAACTGATCAAGGCCGGCTTGCGCGGGATGATCGGCAAGGGCGAGCGTTCCGATGCCGTGCGCTGCGCGATGCGCGAGTATGGCGCGATTTACTTTGGCGTAGTCGGCGGCGCTGCAGCGCTGATCGCGCGGTGTGTGAAGAGGTGCGCGCTGGTCGCGTATGAAGACCTGGGGACGGAGGCTGTCCGGCGGCTGGACGTTGAAGACCTGGTCGCCGTGGTGCTGGACAAAGGGTGATCATTGCGCCGCGCGCTGCGATATCAGCAGCTCGACATATTCCTCCAGACACAACCCCGCGTCCATCATCGCTTTTGCGTGTTCCCTGCCGACGTAGCGGATGTGCCACGGTTCCGCCTCTATGCCTGTTATCTTCACCTTGTCCTTCGTGTAACGCACGATGAACCCATATTCCCAGCAATGCTTCGCCAGCCACGCGCACTGCTCCGTCGCCTCGAACGTCCATCCCGGGATTGTTATGTCGAACGCCAAACCCGTGTGATGTTCGCTCGCGCCTGGCGCGGCCACATACTGCAACGCCGCCGACGTCGCGTTCGCTCGGGACATCCCGTTGTTTTTCATGTACTCCGACACACGCGTGTTGAGCAGGCTCTGTTGGTAGTTATATGATCGATACCCAGCGCTGACCTGCCAGTTCGACTGTCCCTGAGCTATCGCGTCGCGGAACATCTCCAATAATGCGTCTACCGCAGTCTTGTCGCCTTGGATATCCATCCCCTTGATCCTTACGACGTCTGCGGGGCAGTATTCATTGAGGTAGACCATGTCGTCCGGCTCCCACTCAGGCGAGAGGCGGTTCGCTCCGTTCACCAGCAGCGGTATCGCTACCGGATCGCCAGGCTTGCCCGCGCGGCCCGACTCGTCAAACACCGGTTCGTCGGAGATCGTCACGTATGTCTCCGGCGGCGCAACGGCTATCCCCTCCTGATGTCCTCCGGGAGGGACGTCTTCTTCCTGGTTTTGCGGAACCGTCGGCTCGTTTCTCTCCGTTTGAATCGACTGGATCGCCTGTATCAATTCTTCCGACACATACGGCGTCGACTCCGGCTGCGTACGGTAAACGAATAAAGGCGCGGACGTGGGTTCGACCGTAGGCGCGGACGCGCCGGTAGCCTGAGCGATAGCAATCGGAGCGGCCGTCGCGCCGACATAGGATTGATTGGCGGCGTTCTTGCCGATCGTGGTGGATATCAGGAACATGGCGATCAGTGCCGCAACGCTTGAGATCAGCGCCAGCACCGCGCCTCGCGGCGGGCCAGGGTTAAGCCTCGAGGCGGGATGGCTTGGCGGCACGGCTCTCGTCGCGGAACGCTGTCGCGCTGGTTTAGCCGGATATGGATTGTATGGTTGTCGGCTCCGGCTGGTTTGGGGCTTATTCGCAGCCGACGAGCGCGAGTAAGTGGCGGCGCGTAAGGGTTGCGTGTTCTTCGGCATCGGTGCACGGGCGTTCGCCGCGGTTCGGCTGGAAACGCGGTTGGGTTGACGGTACGGGGCTTGACGCGGCTTGTCGCAGCGGGTTTGCGCCGATTCGACGGGCGGCGCGGATGATCGCTGCCGGACGGGCGCGGGTTTTGCGCCGCGCGGCGAATAAGCCTCGTCGCGGTAGCGCGTGCGGTTTGCGCCGTCGCGCCTCGGTTGTGGGTCTATGCGCCTGCTGGCCTCGGCGCCGCGCGTGGTCATGGTCGTTCACCTCGCGTAACAAACAGATATAGGGATACTCATATCAAAGTTAACACAGCGAACAAGTCGTGTCAACTCGAAGAATTTGTCGATTCTCAAGAATTCACTCGTTCAGCTATTGGGCGGTTATTAGGGAGGATTCATGGTGGAGTTTATTGCATCGGCGTCATTCGGGCTGGAAGGAATAGCCGCGCGCGAATTGCGCGGATTAGGGCTGAAGAATGTCGTCGCGTTCAACGGCGGCGCGTCGTTTAGCGGCGATTATGCCGACGCCGCGCGCGCGAATATCAACCTGCGCTGCGCCGATCGTGTGCGGATGGTGGTCGGACGGTTCGGAGCGCATACTTTCGATCAATTGTTTGAGGGGACGAAGGCGCTGCCGTGGTTGGCGCTGCTGCCGAAGGACGCGCGCATACCCGTATCGGGCAAATGCGTCCGCGCGCAGCTGATGAGCGTGTCGGACTGCCAAGCCATTGTTAAGAAGGCCATCGTGGATAAATTGCGCCAGCGCGCCGCTGCGGTACCAGAGACCGGAGCGACGTTCCCCGTTGAGATATCTGTGCGCGGCGACGAAGCGACTGTCACCCTCGACACGACCGGCGACGCGCTCAATCGGCGGGGATACCGCACATGGAACGGAGAGGCCCCGCTGCGGGAGACGCTTGCCGCCGCCATCGTCCAGCTCTCCGGCTGGAGACCGGGATTGGCGCTGCACGACCCGATGTGCGGCACAGGCACGATCCCTATTGAGGCCGCGCTGATCGATCAACGCCGCGCGCCTGGACTGGCGCGCTCGTTCGTGTCCGAATCATGGCCGGGTTGGGTGGACGCCTATGCCCAAGCGCGGACGGAAGCCAGTGCGCGATTCGACAACCGCTCCGGCGATCGCGGCGATTCCGGTCGTCAGCCGTCCATATCAGGCGGCGATTCCGACGCCGCCGCGCTTGATCTGGCCCGCCGCCACGCGCGTCAAGCCAACATGACCGACTATGTATCCTTCTTTAACCGCGACGCGTCCGGCGTGAACATGCCCGAACGTTACGGTGCGTTCATCTGTAACCCGCCGTACGGTGTGCGTCTAGGCGGCGAGAAGGAGTCTGAACAGGCTATACGTGTCCTGCGCACGCTGCGTGAGCGCCATCCTGGTTGGTCGATGACTGTGATCAGCGCCCATCCGGGATTCGAACGTGTGTTCGGCGCGCGCGCTGACCGCAAGCCGCGTGTGTATAACGGGCGGTTGGAATGCGCGGTGTATACGTACCTCGCTCACTGATACGTTCGCCGTTTGGGCTTAGGGATTTGCCGCGCGTCTCGCCGTTTCGCCCTTATTCGTTTGAACAGCGCCCTCAGCGCGAACAACGCGGCGATGGCTATCGCGGCGGGCGGCGCGAGCCACTCCCATGAGATCATGATGAACTCGCCTGCGCGCGCCATCTCGGCGATCTGTTCGATTGTAAGTGGCGCGTTCTCCCTCGCCTCCACGTCGCGGGACGCGATCAGGTCGTAGCGCGGGGCGTCGCCGTCGGGGGTGTAAAATGTCAGCATGCCTAGCACGTCGCCCTTTTTGATGGGCGCGCGCAGGTCGCCGGTTATCTGGATTGTGGTGTAGGATCGATATTGCTCGCTGTAGAGCTGGACGTCGGCGATAGGTCCTGTGATGCGCACGTCGCTTAACGGGTTCTGCGCGCGGACGTCTAGAGTCAGCTCTCCCCGGTTGGGATCGTCGATGGAAAACCCGATCGTGCGTACGTCGATGGGTGCTTTGGCGTATATCTCCTCCGGCGTGACCGAGTCGTATTGGCTGAAACCGTACTCTAGCAGCTTTCGCGTGTCCCACCAGCGGTAGTACATGCCAGAGTATAGCACGACCGATATCAGAGTGACGCCCTTGCGCTGGGCCGCCGCGACGAAACAGTACGCCGACTGGCTCATCGTGCCCGTCTTGACGCCGATAACGTCGGACATGTAGTAGGGGCTGTCGGGGTTGATCATGGCGTTCGAGTTTTGCATATTGTACGAGGCGCGGACGCTGCTTTGAGGTATCGTATATTTCAGGGTGGATACGATCTTCTTGAACATGGGGTTGTTCAGCGCGGTGCGGGTGGCAAGCGCCAGATCGTGCGCGGTGGTGTAGTGGTCTGGCGCGTACAGGCCGTGAGGGTTGGAGAAATGGGTGCCCGTCATGCCTAGCAGCGCCGCCGCCTGATTCATCTGATCGACGAACGCCGCCTCGCTTCCGCCGATGAATTCCGCTACGGCCACGGCGGCGTCGTTGCCCGAGTGCAGCATCATGCCGTACAGCGCGTCCTTGAGCGTTATCCGCTCGCCTGCTCTTAGGCCGATCATCGAGCCGTCGTCGGCCAGTTGGGTAACGCTCTCGCTGGCCGTGATCACTTGAGACAGACCCTCGTCGATATCGTCAAAGGCGTTGCGCGCGTATTCCAGGGCGAGCAGCGCGGTCATTATCTTTGTGGTGCTGGCGGGGTTCATCATCTCGTCGGCGTTGTACTGCATCAGTATGTCGCCGGTGGATGCCTCCATCAGTATAAACGCCTGCGCCGCGAGCTGCTCCTGCAGCAGGTTCTCCGGGTGCGCGGAGTCATATGCGACGGCGCCGGGCGCGAGCGTCGGCGACGGTACCTCGCCGGTCTCTTCGGCTCGCGCCGGAAAATTCACAACCAGCACGCATAACAAATATAAAGCCAACGCAAAGCAGATGGCTGAATGGCGCGCGCGCCGCTTCACGCGGGCAGGACCCCTTTCCGCTGCACAGGCGTTAATGCTCATCGTCCGTATATCTTGTATTGTATCATATCCAGACAGCGCGTCAAATAGCCTTTCCATAACCTTTTTTTGAAATCGGACGCGCCGTTGTTTGCCGCCGGCGCGGCGCGCGCGGCCGACGGGTTAGAACTCATACGTTTGTCCGCGCTGCATATGCTTGAAAGGCGGGACGGCGTGTGCTATACTACCCAGCGATGTCCGTCGGGGTTTGGGGCGCAGCCCCAACTAATTCGGGGGCGATGGGGGCGTAGCTCCCAATCCCAAAAGGAGAAGCAGCATGATTTCCACGGTAGAACGGTTATCCCCAGCCCAGGTAAAGATCCACATCGAGGTGGACGCCGAGGCGTTCGAGGCCGCCGTCCAGCAGGCGTACCTCAGGCAGCGCGGGCGCATCAACATGCCGGGCTTCCGTCGAGGCAAGGCTCCGCGCAAACTGGTCGAGAGCATTTATGGCCCCAAGACCTTTTTCCAGGACGCCATCGACAGCTTGTTCCCGGACGCATACGGACGAACGGTCATTGAGCATCAACTGAACCCGGTGGACGATCCGCAGGTTGCTTTGGATAAGGCGGAACCCGGCCAACCTCTTGAGATAACCGCCAAGGTCACCGTGTATCCCGACGTCACGGTCGGTGATCTGACCGGCATATCCGTAGAGAGGATGGACGACACGGTGGACGACGATGCCGTCGATCAGGAGATCGAACGCGTGCGTGATCAGAACGCGCGCGTCAGCGAGGTCGAGGATCGCGCCATTCAGGACGACGACGTGGTTACGTTCGACTATAGGGGCACTATCGACGGCGAGGCGTTCGAGGGCGGAACGGCCGAGAAAGAGCAGCTGACCATCGGATCGGGCGCGTTCGTCGAGGGATTCGAGGAGCAGATGATCGGCATGAATCCCGGCGAAGAGCGCGATATCGATATCACCTTCCCGGACGATTATTTCCAGGAAGACTTGCGCGGCAAGAAGGCCGTGTTTCATATAAAGGTGCATTCGATCCACACGCACGAACTGCCCGATCTGGACGACGAGTTCGCCAAGGATGTGTCGGAATTCGACACCCTAGCCGAATACAAGGCGGACTTGCGCGCCAAATTGGAGAAATCCGCCAAGCAGCGCGCCGATTATCAGTATGAAAGCGATTTGCTTGACGCGCTGACCGAGTGTACCATCACCGAGGTGCCGGATATTATGATCGAGCGTGAGGCGCGCCGAGGATTGCAGCGCCAAGCGTACCAGCTGGTGGGCAACAAGCCCGATCAGGTCGAGTCGCTGGTGAATACCTTCATGGATCGCGAGGAGGTTATGGAGTATCACCGCGCAGACGCGGCGAAGCGCGTGCTGATCTTCCTGGCTGTGGAGGCGCTGATCGCGCGTGAGAACCTGGGCTATGATCCCGATAAGGATCAAGAGGTCTATGCCGAGGCGCTCAAGGACGCCGCGTCGGACGAAAACCTGGACGAGGACGCGTTCCTTGAAAAACTGGAGCAATCCCCGCGTGGCAAGGAGTCGCTCCATCAGTTGATAGCGCGCAGGAAGATGGTCAAGTACTTGAAAGGCATCGCGGAGGCCAACGCGAGACTAAGCCCCGCGCAAGACGATAAAGAGACCAGCCCCGCGCAGGCTGATAAAGAGACCAGCCCCGCGCAGGCTGACGAAGAACCAAGCCCCGCGCAGGCTGACGAAGAACCAAGCCCCGCGCAGGCTGACAAAGAACCAAGCACTGAAGAATAAGGTCATGCACCCGGGACAATTTTCATCGTCGCGTGTAAACTAGCGCGCGGTGTGGTATATTGGTAATTGATAGAGGGGCGATTGGAAGGACGACGGATTCGCTATGCCTGCCGCGTCCCTTATACGCTAGGCGCGGGAATGCAGGTGCAAAACCCGTCCATTCGGCGGAGCTGGGGGCGTTGCCCCCCAAGCAACAAAAGGAGGCGGCGTCCATGAGCAGCTTGATCCCAATGGTTATTGAACAGACCAACCGCGGGGAGCGGTCGTACGACATTTACTCTAGGTTGTTGAAGGATAGGATAATCTTCCTGGGTGGCGAAGTGGACGACAACGAGGCCAACCTGATCGTGGCGCAGCTGCTGTTCCTGGAAATGGAGAATCCGGATTCGGATATATCGTTCTATATCAATAGCCCGGGCGGATCGGTAACGGCGGGTATGGCGATATACGACACGATGCAGTATATCAAACCTCAGGTGCGCACCGTTTGCATAGGTATGGCCGCGTCGATGGGCGCGTTCCTGTTGATGGCCGGCGCGAAGGGGAAGCGCCTTGCTTTGCCCAACAGCGAGATATTGATCCATCAGCCATCGGGCGGCGCGCGCGGACAGGCGAGCGACGTAAAGATCCACGCCGAGCAGCTGCTGGCCACCAAAAAGAAAATGAACCGTATGATGTCAGAGATGACCGGCCAACCCATTGAGAAGGTCGAGATTGATTCCGACCGCGACCGCTACATGACCGCCGAGGATGCGCTGGCGTACGGAATCATCGACGAAATTTTCAATCCGAGGAAGGATAAGAAATAGCTATGGCAAAACATGACGATCTATTATTGGGTCAGCAGGTTCGCTGCTCATTCTGCGGCAAGTCGCAGGAACAGGTGCGTCGGATCGTCGCGGGTCCGGGTATCTACATTTGTGACGAATGCGTGCTGCTCTGCCAGGACATTATCGCCGATGACTTGGGGCTTTCCCAGCGCGGCGAGTCCGACGGATTGCTGCGCCCGAAAGAGATCAAGGCGATACTTGACGAGTACGTCATCGGTCAGGAGGTAGCCAAACGCACGCTGGCTGTCGCGGTATACAACCACTATAAGCGGATAAACGCGGGCGTTCGGCCCAACAGCGTCGAGTTGCAGAAATCTAACATCGTCATGCTTGGGCCTACGGGCTGCGGCAAGACACACCTGGCGCAGACCTTGGCCAGAATACTGAACGTCCCCTTCGCTATCGCGGACGCTACATGCCTGACCGAGGCCGGGTATGTCGGCGAGGATGTGGAGAATATCCTGCTGCGCCTGATCCAGAACGCGGACTTCGAGATCCAGAACGCCCAGCGCGGGATCATATACATCGACGAGATCGACAAGATCGCGCGCAAGAGCGATAACCCGTCGATCACGCGCGACGTATCGGGCGAGGGCGTGCAGCAAGCGCTGCTAAAGATACTCGAGGGCACGGTCGCGAGCGTGCCGCCCCAGGGCGGACGCAAGCACCCGCATCAGGAGTTTATCCAGATAGACACGTCCAACATACTGTTTATCTGCGGCGGCGCGTTCGATGGGATTGACAAGATCATCGAGGCGCGCACCGGTAAGAAGTCTATGGGTTTCGGCGCGGACGTACGCAGCGCCGAGCAGCGCGATATCGGCGAGGTGCTCGCGCAGATTCGCCCGGAGGATCTGCTAAAGTACGGCCTGATCCCCGAGTTCGTGGGTCGCCTGCCGGTCATAGTCACGCTGGACAAACTGGACGAGGAGGCGCTGGTGCGCATCCTTACCGAACCGCGTAACGCGCTAGTCAAGCAGTATCAGTCGTTGATGCAGATGGATCATGTTGGTCTGGAGTTCAAGCCCGACGCGCTGAGGCTGATCGCCCATCAGGCGATTGAGCGGAAGAGCGGCGCGCGCGGACTGCGTGCGGTCATTGAAGGCTTGCTGCTCGACACGATGTTCGAGCTGCCTAGCCGCGACGATGTGCGCAAGTGCATCATCACCACCGATACGGTTAAGGGTCAGCCCCCCATCCTGATACTCGACGACGACGATACCGGCGATAAGCGATTGATTTCACCAGCGGTGTGAGGAAATCATGCGGGGCTGCCGACTGAACGGCGGCCCCTTTTAGTGTCAAGGCATGGTCGAGTTAGTTACCCATACCCTTGCCGCTCGCGGAAGACGGAACGCGGTATTTGGGGAAAGTTCACACTTCATTGTGACGTGCATAAACTATACTGCTTGACGCATAAAGCGCGCAGCAAATCTGCGGTGGATTTTCGCGCTCGTTAAGGGGAGGCACGGCAGCGGACTGGATGTCCGCTGGCTAAGCAGATCGGTGCGAGTGGCGAAAGGACACGCGAAGATGTGCGGATTTTGTGCGTTAAGCAGTATATATCGGACGGAGCACACGGCTGCCCAGCTATGCATGTGCGAGGGAGTTTTTGATATGTGTTCAATTTGCGGAATCGTGGATTCAAACCTTGGCGCGTTATCCGCCCCGCCGTCAGAGCGTGAGGCCCGAGCGATGGGCGCGACGATGAAACGCCGCGGCCCGGATCAATCGGGCGTTTATACGATGAACGGAGCTGCGCTGCAGCATAACCGCCTGGCTATCATCGACCTGGAGAACGGCCTGCAGCCGATGACCGCCGAGCATCAGGGTTTTACGTATACGATCATATACAATGGAGAGTTGTATAACACGCCTGAATTGACCGCCGAATTGCGTGGCCTGGGCGCTCGATTCAAGACGCGATGCGATACGGAGACCGTGTTGTGGGCGTATATATTATGGGGCGAGGATTGCCCGTCGCACCTGAACGGGATATTCGCGTTCGCTGTGCTGGATGGGAAACGCAATCAGCTGTATCTCGCCCGTGATAGGTTCGGGATAAAGCCGCTTTATTACGCGGAGCGCAAGGGCCACCTGCTGTTCGCCTCGGAACTGAAGGCGCTGCTGGCCCATCCTGACGTCGAACCGGCGCTGGATCATATGGGTTTGTGGGAGCTGCTGTTCCTTGCTCCGGCCAGCAGGATCGGATCGGGGCTGTTTAAAGGCGTACACTCGCTGGAACCAGCGCATTACCTGGTGTGGGGAACGGGTTCTCCCGGAGCGGCGGCTTTCACAAACGGACGGCATGGCGGATCGCTGCGCAAGGGCGTCTATTGGTCGCTGCGCGCGGAACCCTTCACTGGTACGGAATCTGACGCAGTCCATACGACGCGCGATATCCTCTCTGACGCGATACGGCGCCAGCTGGTATCCGACGTACCGCTGGCGACATTCCTGTCGGGCGGGTTGGATTCATCGGTTGTATCGGCTGTCGCGGCGAAGGCTTACAAGGAAAGCGGCCAGCGATTGCACACATACTCGTTTGAGTATGAGGGTAACCGCGAGTTTTTCCATGAATCGCTGTTCCAGCCGCAGAGCGACGACGCTTACGCCGCATGGCTCGCCAACGAACTGGGCTCAGAACACCATATATTGACAGTTACCCCGGCGCAGGTCGCGGACGCGCTCGCACCCGCGATGCGGTTGCGAGACTTCCCCGGGCAGGCTGACATCGATTCGTCGCTGTACCTTTACTGCATAGAGGTGAAGCGGCTGCATACGGTTGCGCTGTCGGGCGAGTGCGCCGACGAGATATTCGGCGGCTATCCGTGGTTTTATCGTCCGGAGATGCTGGAGAAGCCGTTCTATCCTTGGCTGCATGACCCGTTCATACGCGTCGGGCTGTTCGACGAGGGAATCGTCAAGCCTAAGGATGGATACGCGCTGCTGTCCGACGAGTACAGCGCCGACCTGGCGAAGTGCCCGGTATTGCGGGACGATACCCCGGACATGATTACGGCGCGGCGCGCGACGTGGCTGTCGACGCGGCACTTCATGTATTCGTTGCTGGAGCGAAAGGATCGCATGAGTATGGGCGCTAGCCTAGAGGTGCGCGTGCCGTTTGCGGATCATCGCGTGCTGGAGTATGTATTCAACGTGCCTTGGTCGATCAAGCGTAAGCATGACGTGGAGAAATATCTGCTGCGCGAAGCGATGGGCGACTATCTGCCCGACCGCATCCGCAACCGCAAGAAGAGTCCATATCCCAAGGTGCATAACCCCGAGTATGAGCGCATAGTCCGCGAGCGGCTGAACGCGCGGCTGGACGATCCCGCCTCGAGGCTTCGCGGACTGGTAAACCACGTCGCGCTGACACGGGCGCTTGAATCGTCGGACGGCACGTGGTATGGTCAGCTGATGGGTCGGCCGCAGCTGATAGCATGGCTGCTGCAACTGGACGCATGGCTTGAGGAATATAGGGTTAAGTTGGTATAGATTCACGAGGGTTCACTGATTTTTCTATTTCTCCCCTTGTCCCGTAGTTATATGAACTGCATATACTATACATGGGGAGGGATTAATATGGGTATTGTAAAAGCGGGCGATGTCGCCCGCGCAGCCTTAAACTTGCTGACCATGCCCCGAATTCCCTATGTTATTAACTCAGCCGACCCCAAGAAGGGGATGGATTGCCAAGGCCTTGTGCAGTACTGTGTGCGCAAGGCCGGAGGGGTAAGCAGATATCTCGGCTCAAACGATATGTTCAGGCATGACAGCGCGTGGGTTGGTACAATAGAACAGGCCAAGGCGCAGGGCAAACTGGTTCCCGGCGCAGCCGTATATGTTGTATCGCCGAGCGGAAGCTATAATCAGCCGAAAAAGTATGTGGCCGACGGTATAGGCAACGCGCACCATGTTGGCGTATACTGCGGCGAACCGAACGCGGAGTGCGTATCCGCGTCCAGCGTGAAGGGATATGTCGGCGTCACCACGCTCGCGCAAAGCTGGACCCACGTTGCGTGGCTTAAGGATGTGGACTACAGCGGCGGCGCGTCTGTCGCCGCGAGCGCAGATAACTCGCAAACCACCGAGCAGCCGCCGACCGCTGACACTCAAGCGGACAATTCACAGGCGACAACCACCGCGCCTACGGCCAATCCAAAGATTCCGTACGACGCGTTAGTGAAAACACCCACCGGCAATAAACTGAACCTGCGCAAAGCGCCGTCGACGACGACTGGCGCGCGGTTAGCCCAAGTGCCGCCCGGTACGCCGTTGAAGGTCCTTTCGGATGATCAATCCGGCTGGATACAAGTGGAGTACAACGGACAGCAGGCCTGGGCGCAGAAGCAGTATGTTGTAGCGGCGGAGAAGTGACGAGTGAATAACAGAACAGCCAATGATATAACGCAATGATATAATAAACAACGATATAACGCGGGCGGCGGGTTAATTCTGCTGCCCGCGTTGTGGCGTAAATAGCGTAAGGTCGGCAGCGGAGGAATAGCAGAGCTGCGCCGGGAAATCCACGATGGTGAAGTTGCTCGCGTCGCGTTACGACATGATTTTTTGCGGGGAGAACTATCACGACGCGTTTCCTCGCAACGAGCTTTCACGTATAGACGCACAGACAGCAACGTCGACACCCGCGAGGAAGTGCTGGCGATGTTAGCGAAGCATTTCGGATTGAATGAATAGCAATACCGTCGGGCTTATAGTTTGTTGCCGAGTCGCAGTTGTTCCACCCGCTCAATCCCTAGCGCGTCCAGGTACATCGCCGCCATCAGCGGCAGTTCGGGATCGCGCAGCGCGTCGGGGGTATGCGCGTCTACGCCGATTATAGCGGTGCAGCCTTCTTGCGCCGCTATGCGCCAGAACGCCGGACACGGGTATCCCAATCCTGATGGATAGCCTGCCCACGGCTGTCTTACCTGCTTGCGCACGCCGTAAAGGTTCAATTCCAGCGGGATACCCATCGAACGCGCCGCCCTGCACAGATAGCGACTCATTGAGGCCAGCTCGGGCGAGAATTCATTAAAAGGCAGCAGAAATATATCCGGATGCGCGATGCAGCTGAACAGCCCTGTAGATAACCCTTCAACGCATAACTCCAAGTACTTGCGCGAGTTTGCCAAGTCCGGACGATCCCCGATAAACGACTGGACATCGGCGGTCGTGTCATAATGCTGACCCAGTATCAAATAATCCGTCTGTGAGGCCATTTCCTCCAATGTCGACAGATGCTGCGGGAAATACTCGCATTCCAGCCCGCACAGCACAGTCAACTGTTTTTTGTGAGCCTCGCCCAGCGCGCGAATGGATTGGATATATCCGGGCAGCTCATCCCAGTCCATTCGTACGGGCACAGTAAACCAATCCTTAAACGGCCATGGGCAGTGATCCGAGAAGCCTAGAACGTTGTAACCGGCTTGAATTGCGGCCTCGACATAGTCGGCGTCCGCGCCGCTGGCGTGATGGCATCGCGCGGTGTGGGTGTGATAGTTGGCTCGCATAACGACTCATTCCTTAAACAATCAAAATCCCAGTCTATACTTTATCCAGGACAGCGTCTCGCGCATATGATTCTTCCACCACATATCCGGGGAGGATAAGCTGCCCGCACCGATCGCGTCGATTCCTTGTTCGCGGCAAACGGCCAACGCGCGCGGCAAATGGTAATCGCTCGTGATGACCAGCGCGCGCGACAAACCTTGCTCCTCCATTAGGTAGCGGGCATTCGCAATATTTTCTCGAGTGTTTCGCGATGTGTTGTCAACGGCTAGGAATTCGGCGGATACGTTGTTGTCGCGCATCCACTCGTACATGAAATCACCCTCGGCCATAGGTTCGTCGGCGCCTTGACCGCCGGTGACAATAATGACCGCGCGCTTCGCGTTGAAATACTCCAGCGCGAGGCTCATGCGCCGATACAGCGCCTCCGATGGTATGCCGATGGACTTTACCTGCGCGCCAAGCACGATAATGCAGTCATAATAATATGGTGTACCCTTATATCCGTAAAGCGCGCCGACAGTCTCTATGTCGTTAACAGTTGGCGACGGCACAGTATCCTCCATATGCGCGATGAGCAATGCGAGCCAGCCAAACCCCGCCGCGCTGAGAAGCGACAGGAACATGATAATCGTTATCAATCTACGCGGCCAAGTGCGGCGCTTCATGCGGATCTGTGCTCCTCCTAATCGTTCGTGTATTAGCATCCGACATACAACGCTATATACCGTCGGATTCTTGCTGGAATAACAAATTATCTCCAATTACTGTGATAATGGTGAGGGTATGAATAACGGAAGAATTGACATATACCCTTTCGCGGGCGGCGGATTTGATGTATAATGTCGTCGGCGCGAGGGATCGCCGCGCTGTGGAAATACAACAGAAGCGATAGGGGGACGCATATGCTGACCTATTGGCAAGCCGTCATACTGGGCGTACTGCAGGGATTGGCGGAGTTCCTGCCCATCAGTTCATCGGGACATCTGCAGATAGGGCAGGCGCTGATGGGGATCAAGAGCACGGGGCCGCTGCTAGATATACTGTTGCACGCGGGCACGCTGGGCGCAGTGCTGATTATATTCTGGCCGGATTTCCTGACGATGATCAGTCATCCGGTCAAGGATCCCAGGATGAGACTGCTCGCGCTGGCGTCGGTGCCAGCGGTGATAGCAGCGTTGCTGTTTGACGATCAGATCAATCAGCTGTTTATATCGGGCAAGTATCTATGGATATGTTTCATGGCGACGACGGCGTTGCTGTTCGCGGGCGAGTGGCTGGCGGGATTGCGGAGGAAGCGCGCCGACAGCGCGGTGACAGTCAAGCACGCGTTAACAATGGGCATAATGCAGGCGTTCGCGATACCGCCGGGGGTGTCGCGGTCGGGATCGACGATCATCGGAGGGCTGGTCGGCGGGCTGAACCGCGAGGAAGCGGCGAAGTTTTCGTTTATGATGTCGGCGGTTGCTATTGTAGGTTCATTGATATTCTCGGTGAATGATCTGCTGGGGCCTGACGCGATAGAGTTCACGCATTGGACGATTCCTGTAGCCGGGATGCTGGCCGCGTTGGTCACAGGTTATGTTGCCATACGATGGATGCTGAACCTGATCCGACGGGAGTCGCTGCGTCCGTTTGGATGGTATACGCTAGGGATCGGCGTGTTGCTGCTGATCGACCAGTTGTTTTTCTTAAAGGTGTTTCCGGAGTGAGTGGACTATATACACATATCCTATTTTGAAAGGACGTTAACTGTTATGCATTGGATCGTATGTCCGGATCAGAGGTCGCAGGCGCAGGCGTGCGCGGCGATTATCGCGGCGCAGGTGCTGCAGAAACCGGCGAGCGTGCTGGGTTTCGCGACAGGTTCGTCTCCGCTGAGAACATATGCGGAGTTGATTGAGCTGAAGAAGCGGGGCGTGGTATCGTTTTCGCAGGTGCGTACGTTCAACCTGGACGAATATGTAGGTTTGCCGTGCGATCATCCGCAGAGTTACTGCAAATTCATGTGGGACAATCTGTTCGCGGGGATGGACATGGGCAAGGATCAGGCGAGGCTGCCTAACGGCATGGCGGATGATTTGGATGCTGAGTGCCGTGATTATGAGCAAGCGATA
>JAITDK010000160.1 GCA_031282605.1 Oscillospiraceae bacterium | reverse complement strand
TACGGCACCGACCCCCCCGAATCGATAGCCTCGTCACGGCCATTTATCAGCACGCCAACATACTCCACGCCGGGCAATTCCGTCAGCGTATGGGTCAGCGCCATCCTGACGACGGATTTTTCAGACGATTCCAACAACCATATATTGGCGTCCAGGTTGACTATCACTATGCCGCCGGATCGCTCCACCGCGTTCGCGCCGGTGGCGAGTCGCAGTTCCGCGCCGCCCAGATTGGGCAGCAGCGCGCTGAGCCGTATCAGTTCACGCGCGGCGACAGCCTCGGCAACGTCTTCGCCCGCGTATACGCTTACCGTATCCGCCGCCGTTACCAGCCGATCTCGGTTCCAGTCCGGCAGGTATAACGTAACGTGGATATCCTCTATAGCGCGGTAATCGCCGGACGGCCTCGCCACTGATGATCGCATCGCCGGCAGGGTTCTTGCGTCGGCGCGCTCTCGCAGCAGGCTGTCTACGCAGCCGACAGATACAAATAACGCGAAAAGGGCGATGGCGAACGCGGTCAGCCGTTTATACCATCGGCAGCCGGACATGGAACGTCGCCCCCTTTCCCTCTTGGCTGGTAACGGTTATCTCGCCGTCATGCAGCTGAACGACCTGGCGCACGATGGACAGCCCCAGACCCGTGCCGCCGGTAGACCGCGAGCGAGCCTTGTCCACGCGGTAAAACCGCTCGAATATATGCGGCTGCTCCGACTCGGGTATGCCCATGCCGGAATCGACGACTTCCAGCAGCGCGCGATTCCCGTCTCGAGTCAGTTGGATGCGGATTTTGCCGTGGGGAGGGGTGTATTTGACGGCGTTCTCCAGCAGGTTGTATATCACCTGGGATATCTTGGATCGATCGGCGAATACGGCGATATCGTCCGCCAGACTGAGCGTCAATTCTTGACCGCGTTCCTTAAGCAATGGAGCTAGGCGGCGCGCGGTCTCACGCGTGACGTCCGCCAGGCGGAACTCGTCGCGGCGCAGCCTAACCTCGCCGCTGTCCACGCGCACGAGAGTGAGCAGATCGCCTATGATCAGCGTCAGCCGGTCGATCTCTTTGTTTATATCGGTCAGGAATTCTTGCCTTACGCTCGAAACCATATCGGGTTCGTATATCATCGATTCTATAAGTATCTTCATTGTGGACAGCGGGGTCTTCAACTCATGGCTGGCGTTGGATACGAACTGATTGCGCGCGTCATCCAGGTTTTCCAGCTTCTGGCTCATCTCGTTAAACGCGCGCGCAAGGTGCGCCATCTCGCTCCCCCCCGACACCGGAACCCGGCTGGCCAGGTCGCCGCGCGCCATACGCTCTATACCTGCCGCGAGGCTCTGAAGCGGCTTGGTGATAATCTGGGAAAAAAGGACGCTAAGCAGCAATCCGGCCAGCGCCGACGCCACAAAGTAGGTAAGCATCTGATCCTGCACGGCGATCAGCTGGGAGACGACCTCCTGTACGGAACTTATGCACAAAAGCACCCCGACGCGCTCGGGCGGGCCGCTCTCGCCAACGCTGTACAACAGTATCGGCACGGCGGTATAACCCAACCAGCCGTGCGGGTATTCCAGGCTGCGGAAGAAGTCCAGCCATGTACGCCGCTCCCGCGCGGCGGAATTCGGCGAGGGATGCAGGCCAAAGCTGGATGCCGCGCCGTTCAGCACGTCTAGCACCTCGGGGGTATTGAGCCGTGCGCCCTGTACGCCGTTTATCCGCGTCGACGTATCGGCCTGCACGCGCGCGTCCTGATCCAGCGCGATAAGCCTGCTGCCTCGCGCGCTGTTCTCCGACATCATGATCACGTACAGCGATTCCGCGTCCGCGCGCGCAAAGGTGTCCGCAATGGCCGCAGCGGCCTCGGTCGCCGCCGCTGCGTCGGTCCGCGCCCGATTATCCAGCAGGTACTGGCCGACCAGACTGGTCAGCGCCGACGCCGCAAAGTAGAACGCCGAGGCGAGAATCACAAAAAAGGCGAACACAATCTGCCAGCGAACGCTGAGATTTGCCCGCCGTTTGGCCGGACGCGCTATGGCCGGACGCATTAATCCTTAATCCTTATCCGTGAAGTAGTAGCCCACGCCCCACTTAGTGAATATAAATTCAGGCTGGGATGTGTTGCGCTCGATCTTCTCGCGCAGGCGGCGGATGTGCACGTCCACTGTGCGCATGTCGCCCAGGTAGTCGTACTTCCACACGGTCTCCAACATGCTCTCGCGACTGAACACCTTGCCCCGGTTCGTAATGAACAGCTGCAGCAAGTCGAATTCCTTCGCGGTCAGTTTTATGTCCCTGCCGCCGATTGTGACCGAGCGGTTGACCAGGTTGACCTCCATATCCCGCACCTTGATAAGCTTCGGCTGCTCGACCGAAACGACGTTCTGGGTGCGGCGCAGTATGCTCTTGACGCGCGCCTTCACCTCCAGTATGTTGAACGGCTTGGTCATGTAGTCGTCCGCGCCATATTCCAGGCCGAGTATCTTGTCCATATCCTCGCCCTTAGCGGTCAGCATGATTATGGGGACGTTGGATCGCTCGCGGATGCGCTGGCATACCTCTATGCCGCTGATCTCGGGCAGCATCACGTCTAGCAGCAGCAGATCGTACGCGCGGCTGCCGAACATCGCCAGCGCTTCCTCGCCATCGGCGGCTGAATCCACCTCGTAGCCGTCCTGTTCGAGGCTGTATTTCAATCCCTTCAGGATTAATGGCTCGTCGTCGACCAGCAGCAGTCGTTTTGCCATAGATATATCTCCTCTCAAGTATCTGTATAGAAATCTTCCGATATCCGTAATAGTATTAGCGGCGCACGCGTCGTTTACACGCTTATATTGTACCCGTTCGCAAACAAAAACGCAACATTTATTCAGTCGTGACGTCACTTATTGTAATAAAACAGGCCCGGCCTGCTCGCCGAACCTGTAAACGTTTGTTATCGCCTGGTTTGCGCTTGGTTTTATACCTTCCAATTACGAATGATGGTCAGTACGCCTTCCACGAAACCGGGATATGGCACGTCGATCGCCGCAACTGCGGGGATGGTCAGGATCGTTTCGCCATTCAGCGTTACCTTCACCTCGCCGATCGGATCGCCTTTACGCACCGGCGCGGGCAACGACTCCGCCAGCGTCGCCTCGATCGCCAGATCGCGTTCCTTGCCCTTTGTCAGCAACAGATCAACGTCCGCTCCTATCGCCGCCGGAACCGCGTTCCTCGCGCCGAATCTCACGGGCACTTCCGCGCCCAGCAGATCGCCGATTTTAGCCACCGCGTTTAACTGATAGTTCGCAAAACCATACTCCAGCATCTTGCGCGCTTCGTCAAAACGCGTCTGGCTCGCGGGCGTTCCCAGCACCACCGCTATCATCCGCGTGTTTCCGCGCTGCGCAGTCGCCGATAGGCAATACCGCGCCTCGTTTGTCGATCCCGTCTTGAACCCGTCCGCGCCTTCATAAAAGCGTACCAGCCGATTTGTGTTCGTCAGATCAGTCGTCCGGCCGCTCGGATGCGTCAGCGTATCCATCCAAATCGTAGAATACTTAAAGTACAGCGGGTGTTTGCCGACTTCGCGGGACAGCGTAGCCACATCCCTCGCCGTCGTATACTGACCGTCTACCGGCAGCCCAGTCACGTTCTTATAGTGGGTATTGGTCATGCCCAATTGCGCGGCGCGTTCGTTCATCCGCTTCACGAACGCTTCCTCGCTGCCGTTCAAGTATTCGGAGATCGCGACGGCGCTGTCGTTCGCGCTGGCTATGACCATCGACTTGAATAGATCCTCCAACGGGTACAGCGTATTCGCGTCCAGCAGCGCCTGCGAGCCGCCCATCCCCGCCGCGTTCGCTGAGCAATGAACCTTGTCAGCCAGTTTGATAACGCCTCGATCCAGTTCCTCCAGCGTCAGCAGTATCGGCATCAGTTTGGTGATGCTGGCGACGGGGCGCTTATCGTCCGCGTTCTTCTCAAATATTACCTGACCCGTCCGCGCCTCAACGAGTATGTACGCGGGTGTTTGCAGATCAAACGGGCTGCCGGATTCCAGCGCCGCGCCGCTCTCAGCCAGAGCCGGAGCCGCGCCCGTCAATATCAGCGTCGCGGCGATCAGCAAACAAGCTCCTCGCCGTATGGAACGGCGGTAATGCATCATTCCAATCCCTCCCCCAAGGCACAATTCAAGTGGATTCTGGCTGTTCTATTGTGTGCGCCATGGGATGAAATCAGAACAAGCAATTCCAGAAAATTACAGCCGTTTCGTATACTCTATAAAGTTCAGTCCCGCGATTCCTTCCACCTCCGACTCGCCGAAGCGCTCGCGCAGCGCGCTGATCAGGTTCGGGAACTCGTGCGGCCCGTCCAATCCGATCGGGTTGCAGGGTATGCCGTCGAAATCGCTGCCGAACCCGACATGCTTCACGCCGCCCAGTTCAGCGATATGCACGATGTGGCGTACGATATCGCCGATCGTCGCCCGATTATCCGACAGAAACGCGCTGCAGAAGTTCATCCCGATCCAGCCTCCGCGCGCTATCAGCGCCTTGATCTGCTCGTCGGAGAGGTTGCGCGTCCAGCGTGGCTGCAGCGCCAGGCAGCACGAGTGAGACGCCATCGGCGGCTTCTCGGCATGTTCGATCAGATCCCAAAACCCGCCCGTACCCAGGTGCGACACATCGACCGCGATACCGAGACTGTTCATCTCGCGCACAGCGTCCCACCCGAACGGCTTGAGCGGCTTCTCCGTATCCCCGCAATGCGGGTGTCCCAATTGATTCTCGTGATTCCACGTCAGCGCGCACATCCGCACGCCAGCGTCGTAATACTTACGCAGCGAATCCAGGGAGCCTTCGAATATCTCCGCACCCTCGACCGACAACAGCACGCTGGGCACGCCGTCCTTGATCTCGCCGTACTCCTTGATGTGTCTAATCCCCTCGTCGGTGAAGCAGTGTATGGCGGCCAGCTGCTTTTGCGCCAAACCTGCCGGGTCGCCCGCCGGGCCTTCCAAGCCCGCGAACAGCGTGCACACCTGCGTCGTTACGCCGCCCTCGCGCATCCGGTCGGGGGTAATGGTCTGCCCCGGCACGTTGATGTCGCCGCCGAGCCCAGCCATCACGGAGAGGGTATCGCAGTGAGTATCGATCAGTATCATACAGGAATCCTCCATTTTGCGTTGATTTGTTATTCAGTATACTCGCGTCCGCGGAATTAGCAAGAGAACGCTCACCGCGCGGTAGTGACGCGCGTACTGCATCTGTCGGCGCGCCAGTATTTGACAACCCACTCCGAGAGATGTAAAATTAACTTCGAATGCTAAGGAGGTAATGCCTATGCCGTTAAGTGAGAGTTTGCTGACCGGGTTGTTTGTGGTTGTGGTAGTATTCGCTGTGTTGGTTATACTGTTGGCGCTAATCAAGGTGTTCACCGGCGTAATAGCTGTAATAGGCGGCAGGAAGCGGGATGATTCAGCCGCAGACTCTCGGGGAAGGGGGTAACGGCCGATGATCCAGGAATCATTGCTTAAACTCATTGAGACATCGGGATTCACTGCGCTGACATGGCAATCGGGCGTGATGATCGCGCTTGCGTGCGTGCTGGCCTATCTTGCGATCGCAAAGAAGTTTGAACCGCTACTCCTGCTGCCCATCGCGTTTGGGATGCTGCTGGCCAACCTGCCCATGGCCGACCTGATGGCCGCTCCGCCCGACGAAAGCACGAACGGCGGTATGCTCTACTATTTATATCTAGGCGTGAAAAAGGGGATTTATCCCTCTTTGATATTCCTGGGCGTGGGCGCTATGACGGACTTCGGGCCGCTGATTGCGAATCCTGCCAGTCTATTGCTGGGTGCGGCGGCGCAGCTGGGCATAGCGTGCGCCTTCATCGTCGCTACATCGCTGGGATTCAACGCGCAGGAGGCCGCGTCTATCGGCATCATCGGCGGCGCGGACGGTCCGACCGCCATATGGCTGACTACAGCGCTCGCCCCGCATCTGCTCGCGCCGATCGCGGTCGCGGCGTATTCGTACATGGCGCTGATCCCGCTGATCCAGCCGCCCATCATGCGCCTGTTGACCACTCAAAAGGAACGCTCTATCAAGATGGAGCAGCTGCGCCCCGTTTCCCAGGCCGAGAAGATATGCTTCCCGATAATGATAACGGTACTGGTCGTACTGTTCCTGCCGTCGGTCGCGCCGCTCGTCGGGCTGCTGATGCTAGGGAATCTGTTGCGTGAATCCGGCGTGGTCGATCGCCTGAGCGACACCGCGCAGAATTCGCTGATGAACATCGTAGTAATCTTCCTGGGCGTCACAGTCGGCGCGACGGCCGTGGGCGCAACGTTCCTCAAGCCGGAAACGCTGGGGATTATCGCGCTGGGTCTGCTCGCTTTCATGTTCTCGACTATAGGCGGCACATTGCTTGGCAAGTTGATGTGCTTCTTAACGCACGGCAAAATAAACCCGTTGATCGGTTCCGCAGGGGTGTCCGCAGTGCCGATGGCGGCGCGCGTCTCCCAGATAGAGGGTCAGCGCGCAAACCCCGGCAACTACCTGCTGATGCACGCGATGGGACCTAATGTCGCGGGCGTTATCGGCTCCGCGGTCGCGGCGGGGATACTGAAGGCGCTGTTCGGCTGACAGCTGGACGAGAGGCCGACGGATCGACGGAATGATGGTTTAGGAAATAGTAATAGTCAGGTCGATATAATCTAGCGAAACCTCGGCTGTGCGGAAAAGTGGGTGCGCGGAGGGCGCGGGCGGGGTATAAACTTCCGCACCATTTTCATAACAAGAAAAAGAGCCGTGTAACCTGATGGACTCAGGGAACGCGGCTCTTTTGCAAATCCTACGCCTTAATCGCTTTGTGATAGTAGCCGGAAATTGTATTGGCGGGTATTTGGGGGTGCGAGTACCTGCCTCGGGTAACCGTTTTGTCGCCGTCGTTGATGGCGCGCTTAGGGCAATGTTGGATGCAGGCGAGGCAGTATTCGCAAGAATCGCCGAACACAGGCTTTCCGCCTTGAAACGAAATGTTGTCCGCCGGACAGACCGACGCGCATAAGCCGCATCCCACGCAAACGTCGCTGACGATATAATACAGAGCCATAGCATGGAACTTAGCGAAGTTATCGGCGTTTATTTGGAAAACTTTCTTTATACCGCGACCGACGCGCTTTTTCCTCTTAGAGGCTACCGCCAATGCCACTTTTTGAGTGCGGGCTTCGGCCTTGCGCGTAACGACTGCGACATCCTGCTTCATTTCATAGTAGACGACGGCGTTTCTGTAAGAGCATACGCCGCCGCCATAGTTTAGCGTTATACCTTTATCAGCAAGCAGCCGCTTAACCTGCGGAAGCGCGTTCCCGATTATACCGCCGAACGTAGCTACGGCAAAATAGTACGTGGCGCCTTGCGCCGGAACGCTTATACCGCGTAAGAACTCCGCGACCATACCCGGCAGGCCCCAGAAATAAACGGGGAATACGAAGCCGACGCGCTCCAAACCTTCCGGAACAGTCAACGCCGCGCCCTTATGGATGGCGATTATTTCGCAATCGCCGATAGCGGCTGCAATGCTCCGCGCCACATTCAGACTGTTGCCTGTTCCAGTAAAGAAGTAAACCCTGTTCGACATCACTCGTCCTCCTTGATTAAAGCGAAACGGCGGCCTATATCGTAGGCTTTTTGGCAGTCTTTTGGAAATACCGTGTCGCGCGCCTTTTTCTTCTTTTCAATATCGAAGTTTGAAGCGTCATATTTGCTGTAATCATCAAACTGCCAAGTATCGGTGCTGATTAGCTGCGTCGTCTTTCCCCCAAACCTACGCAGTATTCCCGTGTTATACAAATAATCGGACGCAAAGAGCCAGTGCATAGGTTTCGGAGCGTTCATCGTATAGAAGAATGCGCAGTTTTTGGGCTTGCCTTTATAATTATTGTTGTCTTTGCGCGCATAGGACACATTCATAAAACCAAAACGTTCGATAAAGCCCCGCATCAGGGAAGTCACATCTCCGAGGTAAATCGGCGAGCCGCAG
>JAITDK010000152.1 GCA_031282605.1 Oscillospiraceae bacterium | reverse complement strand
AGCATAAGCATCGCGCCCAGATGCAACGAAGCGTCCGCATGCATGTCCCGCACGCGTGCCACCTCGGACTCGTCGAGCATTCGGTGGGTGCCTATCGTACCCTTGGGCGCGACGGCGTTATCCATCGGGTTGAACGTTATAATTCTATCGCCTATCGCGGTCTCGAATATCCCTTTGAGCACCGAAACCGCCTTGGTTATGCATGATTTCGACTTGCCCTCGAACTTGTTGAGCACTAACTGTATGTCGGACAGCGTGACATCGCGGACGCGCTTGCCGCCGATAAGTTCGCAGGCGACTTTGATATACATCGCGTAGGCCTTCAACGTGTTGACGTAGGCGCTGGATTCTGCGGCGTGCGGCTCGCGCAGGTTCAGCCAGCGTTTGGCATAGGACTCAAACGTGGCCTCGTACATCTCCATGTTTAGGCCGTTAAGCACGTCGTGCTTGAACTTATCTAGCTTCTCCCGAGCCTCGCGCTGGGTTTTGCCGTAGAAATAGCGGCGGCGTTTGGTTCCGTCGGGCATACGGTAGGTTACGCTGACGGAGTAGCGTTTGTCCGCTCGCATGGTCAAGCTCCGCCCGCGTTTGCGTGGAACCGCTCGCGGTGCCGGGGTGGATCCGGGGAACGGGATTACGCCAGACTGGATTGCGCCGGATTGGACCGCTCCAGATTGCATATGATCGCCCTTCTTTCGCGCGCCGACATGAATAAGCATACCCCGGAATTGCATTACTATGCATTGGACGCGCCGGACGTTAGGAGCGTTCCGATTATACGCAGGAAGCCGTGTCAGTTTCGCCCGGCTGCGGCTGTCCGGCGCGAGCGGTCGCTGACGGCGTGAAGCGGGCCGGCGCAGGCTATCCTTTTGGCGGCACACCATTGCTCAAAGTCGGCGGCGGCTACGCGGATGTATTGCCGTCGCGGTGAACCCACGTCTATGTATGGCATCTCTTTGCGGATCAGATCGCGCGCTTTCTTGACACTTATACCCAGACAGCTCGCGACGTCGTTCGTCGAGTAATAAGCCCTGGCCATAACCGGGACTTGCGCGGCGTTTTGCATGGATGCGCTCCTTTCGTGCTTTAAGGACGCTGTAGGGCGTTCTGTCGTCTGTAGTTTGTAGGAAAGTATTATCTTCGCTGTCTTACGAAGATGATCAGCGCGAAGCGGGTACGCCGCAACAGGAAAGAACGCTGCATCAAAGCCTGCCGCTTTCACCTAAAGCTTCGGAGCGGCCAAGCAAATACACGAATGGCAGCGCCGGGAAACGGTAAACCGGAACAAGCGTGTCGTGTTTCGCAACGCCGAAGTCGGTAAGATCTTTGGTGATGACAAACGAATATTTTATCTTGGCGTTTGATTCCCTTGACAGCGCGATAATAGCGTCGGATGCAGCAAGGGCTGAATTATTGCGATATTTCACTTCGCATAGTATTTTATCCTTTGGCAGTTCGATTACAATATCAACCTCTTTCTGGTTCTCTTTCGCCTTTCTATAATACCCGATATGAGCGAAGCCCGCCAGTTGATAAAAGGATATTATATGCTTATATACTGTGGTTTCCACCATCACGCCCATTTCGACGTCGTCGGATAAAACGTCGTCGATCATAAGAACGGCGCACCGTATAGCGGCGTCGGCTATATAGATCTTAGGCTTGCCTTTCAAGGCGGCTTTTGTCCCTACCATCATTGGATATGACACATAAATGAGGTTAGATCTTTCAAGAAACTCTACATAATCCTCTATTGTCTGTACGCCGATATTATCAAGCTCCTTTGACGCAGTCCGCTTGTTGAATATCTCGGAAGACGTCATGCATAGATAAAGGAACAATTTCTCCATAGAAAGTGGATTGCGGACATTGAAAAGCAAAAGAACATCTCTTTTGATAACTTTGTCGACAACATCTTCCCTTAGCATCCTCTGGCCATAAGCGTCGTCATTCGTTAAGACCAACTCCGGGAATCCGCCTATAGTTAAATAGCGATTAAAGTGTCTCTGAAGTGGAACGAATCTGTTCATAATATCAGAAGCGTCGTTCCGCCGCATTCGTGTTACGCCGCTGACGGTTAGGTCGTCGGGCAAAACAGGACGATCCGCAAGCTCAAGAAGCTCGCAATACTCATAGAACGAAAGCGTAGGGACTTTGAGTATGTTCCATCGCCCGGTTCCGCTGTCGGTCGCGCCTTTTTCTATGATCGGGCTAGCCGAACCAGTCGCGACAAGCCGGACTTCGGCTCGCGAGTCATATATCACCTTCATCCATAATTCCCAATCCGCAGTATATTGTATTTCGTCAAAAAACAGATATTTTTGCCCATCGACTGTGTATAAACGGTCATAAACGCCGAGAACATCATCGACGTTCACCATCTTAATTATAGGGTTATCAAAAGTAACGTAAAGAATGTTCTTCACGTTTATTCCGTCTTCAATAAGTTTTTCTATCATTTGATATAATACCGTCGTCTTGCCGACGCGCCTTGCGCCGGATAAGACGGCGAAGCGCCTAAGGCTGCGATGAGTCGCAACCTTAAACGCTTCATGGTAAACAACGCGCTTGTGCGGACGCGAAAGCGGTTTTATAAGCTCTGCGCTGCGCCACCACGGGTTATAAGACTGCAATACAGTCGTTAGCTTCGCCTCGGTAATAATAGCCATATTTCGCCTCCATCCGACTTATGCATGGTATACCGCAGATATATCCTTAACTTATCTACAGTATACCATGCATAAGTCGATATGCACAGCTTTTTTATTGTCGTGCCTAACTTTTTTCAGTCTCAAATTATCCTCCCTTGAGTGGCGACGCCGTAGGCGGCGTGGTTCCTTTACGCCTGTCTAGGTGGTTCCTTTACGAAGGAAACCACCCTGGTAGCTAACGCGGACACCATTCCAAATGGGGAATTTACACAAAAAAACCCCCGCCGGAAGCCTTCGAGGCTTCCGGCAGGGGTTTTACAATAGTGAGTTGGTAGTGGGTTTTCAATCAGCGGCGTCCACCGTGCCGGCGGAGGCAGTCCACTCGTCCCCGTGCGCGTGCTTAGCATCGCAGCCGAGGGCATGCAGGCGCAGCACGGCGGCCTCGACATCCTCCTTGACGATGCTGACGCCCTTTTGGGCTGCGGCATCCATCACGGCGGCGTATTTTTGCTCGCCCGCGTCCGGGCCGTACATCTGCTCCGCCGCCTGAACCAGGGTATCTAGCACGCGGTTAAGCGTTTCCTGGTGCGCGCCCTTGTGCTTTTCTTTGAGGTATGGCACGACGACCTTGACGAACGCGCCGACTACCGCCGCGATAAAACCGTTGATCACGAGCGAGACGATACTATTGGGATCCATCATACTTCCTCCTTAACCGCCGCGTATGGCGGACACAATACGGCCAAAAAGGCCTGGTTTCTTCTCGGGCGCGGGCTGTGTTACGTATACTACGGTTGGTTGCGTCGGTATTGCGACCGGAGGAACTGCCGCTGGAGGGACTGCTGGAGTAACGACCGCCGCACTCCCAGTTGCGTACGGCGCGGTATAGTCGGACGAAATCCAGCCCGTATACGTCCTGCCATTGGCCGTCCATTGGGTCTGATACCATCCGTTGACCCCCGCCGCGGCCTCCACGATCGAGCCGCCGGGGATGGTCAGCATGTACTTGCCTTGCGAGTTCGGCGCCTCGCGCATACGCAGGGCCTGCGTAACTACCAGGCGGGCGGGGATGGAGGCGGTGCGGATCGGCGGCGCGGGTACTGCGATCGGCGTCGCGGACTCCAACGCGGGGTATGTTTCGATCGGTTGGACGGTCTGTCCAGTGGGATTCGGTTCATCCGGCGGCATAGGGCTAACCTCCTTCGCCGCGTAATCCACGCACTCCAGCCACGCCACGTGCGTCCAGGCGTTCTTGATCGTGCTGGGATACACCCCGCCCCGGGACGCGCTGGCGTGCACGATGACCTGCTCCGCGGCCCAGCCAGCCTGCTTGCCGACGTATACCCCGGCGTGACCGTAATCGCCGTCAGGCCACTTGGCCGTCGGCGCGTCGCGGATGTATACCAGCGCGCCGGGGATCAGGCGGCCTTGCGAGCGCGCCTCGTCCAGCGTCCCCGTCCACTGCATCACGCTACGCCAGGCGGTGTTGCTGCCCCTGGGCACGTCGGCCGCCTTGCCGCCCAGCTGCTGCACGCACCAGCCGACCAGGTTAATGCAGTCCGTCCCCTTCGCCGAGCGTCCGCCCTGCAGGTAGGGTATCGGCGGCACGGTTACCTTCTCGACCGCCTTCGCGGCCAGGTCTCTCGCGTTGATCATAACTGTTCCTCCAGCGGCATAATATTGTTTGACATTTCGCATACACTGTAGTATAATTGTAATACAGGGAGGTGATTAAATGAAAACCGCGACCATAGCCGTTCGGGTGGACGAATCGCTCAAGGCGCGCTTGGAAGAGCTATTCGCCTCGATGGGCATGACGTTGTCCGAGGCGGTGAGCATATTCCTGCACAAGGCAGACGAGACGCATGGCATACCCTTCCGCGTAGCGCGCTCCGTCACGATTAACCCAAGCCCAGCGGATGTCGCCGCCATGCTAAACGAATGCGACGATGAATCCCAGTCGCTCTCGCACGACGAGTTTTTCACTGCGGTTCAATCGCGTATCGACTCGTTAAGGCACGACTATGCGAGGTGATGAGACGGTTGAATACTCCCTGCGCTACAACGCCCAGGCCGTCGGCGACCTAGCCGGACTATACTGGTATGTCGCGCTCGAACTCTCTGCGCCAGAGAGTGCTGCGCATATCGTCGGTGATATCAGGGCTGCCTGCGAAACGCTGCGCCAGTTTCCGCTTCGCGCAAGAAGAATACGGGACGCGCGTGTTCATCGGAAGGACTGGCGGATGCTTGCCGTCGGTAATTTCAGCGTCTACTATCGAGCGGATACTAAGCGGCTGATAGTTTATATCAACCGTATAGTATATAATCGCCGCGACGTTGCGCCTCTGTTGAATTAGTCTGCGGG
>JAITDK010000140.1 GCA_031282605.1 Oscillospiraceae bacterium | reverse complement strand
CGGGAGGGGGTCGTGAGACCCCTTCCCGATCGCGTTGATGCGCCGCCGCGTCGCGTCAACGCAACGATGCTGCCATCAGTTCCAATTCGTCGCAGTATTTATCAAAGTTCGGATCAGGCGCGATCAACTCTGGATGCGCGCTCTGATGCGCTATGCACATCGCTACGCCTTCATCATACCTGATCCCCGCCGACCAACCCGGCGCCAGCCGCTTTATTTTGCTCGTATCAAACACTGCGTTGTTCGCCTTGTCACCCCATAGCGACCCCGCAAAATCATACCCATACGCCTTTCCCTTAGCCTCTAGCAACCACGTAGGCAGATGTAACAGGTTCGGCTTCGTCCCCAGCGCCCGCGCTATAATCTCATACGCCTGATTCCACGTCAGCCTCTCGTCGTTCGTGATGTGCACCGCTTCGCCTATCGCGCGCGGATTCCCCAGCAACCGCACAAACGCGCCCGCAAAATCCCTACTGTGCGTGAACGTCCACAACGTCGTTCCATCGCCTGGCACCGGTACACTCTTCCCCTGCCTGATGCGCTCTAATACCTGCCAGCTGCCCTTCGCGCCATGAACCGCAACCGGTACCGACCACTCCGAATACGTGTGACTCGGCCTGACTATCGTGTACGGAAATCCACTCTCCCTATACTCCTTCGCCAACACATCCTCGCAGGCTATCTTGTCTCTCGCGTATCTCCAAAACGGATTGCGCAGCGGCGTATCCTCCCGAATCAATCCGTTTATCGGCGGCTTGTTATATACCGACGCCGAGCTTATATATACATACTGACCAACCATGCCCCGGAACAACTCTATATCGCGCGCCACTTGTTCCGGCCTGAACGCAATAAACTCCGCCACCACGTCAAACGACATGCCTGCTAGCGCGCTCCTTACCGACTCCGGATCGCCATTGACGTCGCCGACGATCGGATGCGCCCATTCAAGCAAACGCTCCGGCCTATTGCCCCGATTGAGCACATATACCTCATGCCCGAGCGCATGCGTTTGCCGCACGCAATCCGTGCTGATCGTCCCCGTCCCACCGATATAAAGCACTTTCATACTCATCATAAATGTCCTTGCATTATCGTTTGAATCATCCTGCTGTTTAACAGCAGATCCCCGAACTGCGACTCGCGAACCGCGTCCGCCAACTGCGGAAACGGCAGCACGGTCATCAGTATCGGTACCAGCGCGAACAGTATGTATACTAGAAATATCCCCCGCGCGATTCCGAAAACGCCGCCCAGCAGCATGTCAAACTGACGCAGCACCGGGAACCTGAACACGTAATGCACCAGATTCACCACCAATGTCGCGGCCGCATAAGCGGCGATGAATACCGCGGCATAGCTAACGATCCGAATGATCACCGACATGACCGTCTGGTTCAGGTATTCGGATACAGTCGCCTGAGGCAGCGCGGCGAATACTTGGTTGATCATGTTGTTTTCCAGCAGCACGTCGAACGGCGCGGGCAGCTGCGCCTGCGCGACGATGCTGACGATCTGGCTTTGATTGAGTCCCGATACCAGCGTGTTCGCTATAGTTACATCGCTCATCCGCATCGATGCGTCTGTGTAATACATCAGCGTATCCAGCAGCGTTTGGTTGCCGCTGATCCACGCGACCAACCGCGGCGAAAACAGATACGACACATACATCGCCGCGAACAGCCCCAGCAGCGCAAGCACCGACCGTATAAACCCCTTGTACAGCCCAAACAGCAGACTGATCAGCACCACCGCGATCACAGCGTAATCGACTATATTCATCCGCGACCTCCCGCGCTCCAGGTAAACTAATCCTTACTAGATAGAACGAGTGTGGGCGTGGTATTCATGCGACGAGTTGCGGGTTGACCGTTTTGATTGTATATATGATAGGCCCCGCGTTTTCCAACAGGCAGTCGAAGAATCTGGAAAGATTCACACGGAGTTCAGCTCCTTCCGCATGACGTAATCTTTCTCTCGTTCCTCAACCGTTACAAATCCAGCCTTTTTATACAGTTGTATAGGCCCGGCGAAATCCCATTCGTAGCGACCATCGCGCTTTCGCGGTAAAGATTCAATTGCGGCATAACCTTCGACTATGGCATCGTCTATGACTCTTTGCAAAAGCGCGGCGGCGATACCTTTTCCGCGATACTCCGGCGCAATTTCGAAACACACTACAATTTTCTCGCGTTTTTCCGCAGGAGCATAGAGTCTGGCGCGATTGGCCGATTCTTCTGGGAAGTTGGCTTTATCATTGGCGTTACACCAACCGACGGAAACGCCGTCTATAAAAGCCAAATAGCCATGCAACGCGCCCGAAGCGATTTGCTGCCGAGCAAGTTCGCGAAGAATATCTACGAGACCATGTTTCAGCGCGTTTCCAAATCCGCCGTATTGTCTCAGCATATCGCCAATCGCCACTTCTTCCTCTTCTCGCGTCATTTGAAAGCGCTGACAATAACATGGACCCTCCGGCGAATCATCCGTAAAGGCGCGGTTATCAAAGAAGTCAAAGAAATCGGAGGCAAGGTCTGGCGTGAGCGGCTTGATTACAAGGTTTGTCTTGCAATCCTGCTGATAAGCGTTTGCGTGAATATCGTTCTTCCGTATATCCACCAGCTTTTTGGCGCACTCCACCGCGTTGACGTTTGGGTCGTTAAATCGAAAAGTGGTACGACAGATATTATCAAACCGCCTTCCGAAGATAGTCTTGCTTGTTCCCCCGCCGCAACTGCCGCAATTTGCGCAGACATCCGTATTCGCGTAAGCAAGTTCCTTCATGCGTTCGTCCAACGGATAGTCGGCATACCAAGCGGAATCGCTATCGTCCGACCAGATCACCCAAGGCTGTCCTTCCTCTTTGCAGCCATCAATCAAGATAAAACACACATACTCGTCCATATAACGAACGAGCCAATAATATTTATCTTGCCAGTATCCCTTTCCGCGTTCAAACTGCATACCGCTTGCCCGTAAATAGGAAACAAAATCCAAAGCCAAAGTTAGCGCGTTCCCGTCAAGAACCTCACTGATAGCATTATCAATTTCCGTGTTCATTAGTCAGTCCCTCCAATACATCAACCGGCTCCCACCCAGTCACGGATATGTAAACGCTCACAGTCGGGTAATTTGTCGTTTTTTCCCGAAAGATTCTCTATCGTCAAACCCTCATCCCACACAGGGAAAGCCGATAGACGAGGTCTCGGCAATATCGGCGGAAGGCAAATCGTCGCAGCAGCGCGGCGTTGTTGACGGATAGGCGGACGAGGCAGCCAGGCTTCACTGCGCCGGCAGATCCACCCAAAATACATCGTTCCCCGACGCCACGACCGCTCGATCGCCGTCCAGCACGCACAGCACGCGGTCGATCGCCGCGGGCAGCGTATACGCCGTGAAAACATCCGCGCCATACCGCGCGGCATACACGGCGTTAGAGGCGAACGCGTATACGCTGCGGGAACCCAGCCTTACGTCGATGCATGGCGCGGGTAACCTCAGCGCAGTTTCGCCGCCGCTGGTTATGAGCCGCGCCTGGCGTACAGCGCTGTCGTCGGACGATATCGGCGTGAACAGCGCGATAGAGTCGCCCGTCATGGCTCGGATGTCGCGCTGCTGCCAACCGTACACCGTCACCGGCGGGATCGACGCCGAAGTCACGCAGCGGTAATCATAGGCCGTCATCGTGACGGAGTTGACCATCATCAGGTTGCTGCCGCGCTGGAATACCTTGTATACGATCTGGTCGTACAACGTGACATTGCCCGTTACCTCGTAACGCTTCGGCTCGTATGTAGCGACGACGCTGGACGGAGTCGCGCCCGTCGCGTCCAGACCCACCGTCAGCAGCCGCAGATCCTGCGTTCCGAAGAACTGCATATCCAATATGTCGGTCGTCCCGACGTCGATCGACCATACCGGCGTACCGTTGTGGGTGATGACGTCGATGTTCTGTCCGCCGTCCACGCCGGGCGACAGCGCCGCCGCGTACGACGCGCCCACCCGCGCGAACTGGATCGGCGCGGCCGCTCGGTCGTTATACAGGACGTCGCCGTTCGCGTTGAGTATGTATATTTGCACGCCACGCCACGCCACGATGAATTGCCCGGACGCGTAGAACATGCCGTCCTCGCCCAGCGGCAGCAGCGCGCGCGCCGCGCCTTTCGCGCCGATAAAGTTCAACTGCCCTCCCGACAGGTACAGCAACCCGCCGTTGAACGGAGCGTACGTGTCGTCCGGCGAGAACGCGAGCGCCTTCGGCTTCGAGTCGCCGCGCGGCCTCTGCATGATCCCATACACGGCCAGCAGCGAGGCGGTTATGATGATCGCCGCTATTATGAGTCTCCTAATCAGTAATTGAGCGCGGCGGCGCGAGGGCCGCCTTACAACGAACCTTGCATTCTTCGCCGGGCGCTTGGCGCTCCTGGTCGCTGTCGTATATGTCCGCTTGCGCGGCGGGTGATGATCATACATTCAATACAACTCTGATCCCACTGATCTCTATTTCTCACGGATAATCCGCCGGAGATCCTCTACCATCAGCTTGACCGAAGGAGTGGTCGTTAATTCCAGCGCAACCTTTTCGCACGCGTGAATAACCGTGCTGTGATCCCGCCCGCCGAACTCGTCGCCGATGCGCGGCAGCGAGTCGCTTGTGAACTCGCGTATGAGGAACATCGCGATCTGGCGCGGCACGGTGATGTTGCGGTTGCGCTTGTTGCTCTTGAGATCCTGTATCGTCACCGAGCAGTATTCCGCGACGGCCTGCTGAATTAGCGCGCAGTTGATACGCTTGGGATCTTTTACCGATGAGATATCGCGCAGCGCGTCCTGTGCCAGCTGGGGCGTGATCGGCTGTCCGGCCAGCATCGCGTATGCGACGACACGCGTCAGCGAACCCTCCAACTCGCGGATGTTGGAATCGACCCGTTCGGCGATCAGGTGGATAATCTCGTCCGTCACCTCGATCTGGTCGGTTTCCGCTTTTTTGCGCAGGATCGCGTTGCGCGTCTCCACGTCTGGTTTCTGCACGTCGGCGATCAACCCCCACTGGAAGCGTGAGACCAGCCGCTCCTCTAGCCGCGCTATCTCGTTGGGCGGGCGGTCGGAGGATATGACGATCTGCTTGCCAGCCGTGTGCAACGCGTTGAACGTGTGGAAGAATTCCTCCTGCGTCGAGTCGCGTCCGGCGATGAACTGTATGTCGTCGACCATCAACACGTCCACGTTGCGGAACCGCTCGCGGAACTCGGCGTTCTTGTTCTTCTGGATCGCGCTGATCAGCTCGTTCGTGAACGATTCTGAACTGATATACAGCAACTGCGTCGTCGCGTACTGCTGCTTTATAAAATGCCCGATCGCGTGCATTAAATGCGTCTTGCCCAATCCAACGCCGCCGTATATAAACAGCGGGTTGTATGCCTCGGACGGAGCCTCGGCCACTGCCAACGCCGCCGCGCGCGCGAAACGGTTCGAGTTGCCGACGACGAACGTATCGAATGTATAGCGCGGGTTCAGCGTCGTCGGAGAGCCTGTCTTCTTGTCGGTTTCCTCCTGCTGGATGACGGCGGCCGCCTCCTGCGCCGTTAGAAACTGCAGGTTGACGCGCCTCCCCGCGGAGACGTTTACCGCGTTGCCTATCAGCGTGGAGTACCGGCCCAGCATCGTACG
>JAITDK010000287.1 GCA_031282605.1 Oscillospiraceae bacterium | reverse complement strand
CGCCCAGCGCCCACTCGACCGGAAGACCATCAAATATCTCCAGACCATTCAGCTCCGAACGCGGCTTTAGATCGTTCAGTATGGGCGTCGCGCCATGCTTCAGCAGCAGCTTGGCCGCCGCAACGCCGCTGCGCACCATACCAACCACCAATACCCGCTTATCCCGAAGCGATTCAACCCCCCACAACTCCATTCGTATACCCCTCCTCGCGTTTATCACACGTCCTCAACACGCCTTTCATGTATCTTTCATCCGTCACTCATCCGCTTTTCACGCGCGCCTCACAGCATCCCTTCGGGCAGCATCAGGAAACATAACAGGCACATCAGTATTGTTATCAGCACATACATCGACACTATCCGTTCCTCGCCCATACCCTTCTTTTCCAGATGGTGATGGAACGGCGAGTTCAGGAACAACCGCTTGCCATGCGTCGCCTTGAAATAATACCGCTGAATCGTCGTGGATAACAGCGATACCACCATCATCAACCCCGCCACGGGAATCCATAGCGGCAGCCTCAACGTCATAGCCGCGCCCACAAATACGGCGCCTATATACATCGACCCGGTATCGCCCATCATAAGCGACGCCGGGTGCAGGTTATACCGCAAATAGCCCATCAGCGCGCCCGCCATGCCCGCGCATAGTATCGCCACATTCAACCACATGTCCTGCCTATCGGACGCCCCCACCGTGCCCGCCAGAATCAGCGCCATCACGCCGAACGCCGCAAAGTCGCACAGGCCTACCGACCCCAGCAATCCGTCCAGCCCGTCCAGGAAGTTCGCAGCGTTCAGCGTGCAATATATCGCAAACGCCATTATCGGTATGTACCAATACCCTAGATCCCATTCCCGCACCGTGAACGGCAACCTTATGCTCGACCCTATCAGCGGGTGGAAATAGCAGTACGCCGAGAATCCCAGCGCTACCACGACCTGCGGGATCGTCTTTTGCAGTTCCTTCAACCCGCCTTGGTTGCGCCTCCTGCGTATCTTCAGGAAATCGTCGGCAAACCCCAGCGCCATGTTCAGCAGCGCGAACACGGCGACGGCTATGAGCGCGTCCGACTTCCAGTCATACGAGCCATACGAGCCACCCGCCCCTACCCTTGCCGCGAACGTCACGGCCAGCGACACCGCCGCTATCATCAGCCCGCCCATCGTAGGCGTGCCCTGCTTCTTCATGTGTTCCGACGGCGCGCCTTCGTATATCTGCTGGCCAACCTTCAGCCGCATCAGCAGCTTGATCATCGTCGGACCTATTATCAGCGTTATCACGAACCCGCCCAGTATCGCCCACAGCATTCGTTGCATGAATCAGACCCACTCCCGTATAACTATTCGTTAAACATGAGACGGCGCTGCGCTCATCTCCGCCAGCAGTTCTTTTACGACTACCTTCTCGTTGAATGGCTTCTTCGCGCCGCGAATCTCCTGGTATGTCTCATGACCCTTGCCCGCGAGCACGACCACGTCGCCCTCCTGCGCGATGGTCAGCGCGTGGCGTATCGCTTCGCGGCGGTTTTCTATCACGGTATACTCGCCAGGCGTCTGCTGGACGCCGCGCTCCACCGCCTTGAGTATCTAGTCGGGATCCTCGTTGCGCGGGTTATCGCTGGTCAGTATGGAGTAATCGGCCAGCCGCCCGGCTATCTCGCCCATTATGGGTCGCTTCTCGCGGTCACGGTCGCCACCGCACCCGAACACCACTATCACGCGTTTGCGCGCGAATTCGCGTACCACGCACAGTATGGATTCCAGCGCGGCGGGAGCGTGCGAATAATCCAGTATAACCTTGTACGGCGTACGGGTATCCAGCACCTCGACGCGTCCCGGCACCGCGCGAACCGACTCCAACCCCTTCGCTATCGCATCCATCGGCACGCCTAGCGTCAGTGCAAGCGATACGGCGGTCATGCTATTGTACACGTTGAACATACCCGTCAGTTTCAGCGAGATGGTCTGGCCTGGCTCGCCGTGCCGCGTGAGTTCGAACGTGACGCCGTTCTCGGTTATTTCTATGTTGCGCGCGTTCAGGTCGCAGTCCTCGCGTATACCGTATGTTGTATATGGGATCGTTATCCCCTCCATCATGCCGCGCGCGTATTCGTCGTCCGCGTTGAAGGAGGCGCGCCTGGCATACCTGCCGTCGAACACGCGCTTCTTTGTGCGCCAGTATGTTTCCATATCGCCGAAGTAGTCCAGGTGATCCTGCGATATGTTCGTGAAGGCGACCCCGTCGAACATCAATCCGTCCAGCCTGTGCATATCGACAGCGTGGGCGCTGATCTCCATCGCGCAGAACGTGACGCCCTCGTCGACCATCTGCCGCAGCGCCTTATGCAGATCCACCGGATCGGGAGTGGTAAGTCCCGACGAGATCATCGTCTCGCCTATCAGATTGCCCGTCGTGCCGATCAGCCCGCTCTTATATCCCGCCGCCTCCATGATAGCCTTCAACAGATATGTGGACGTGGTCTTGCCCTTTGTGCCTGTCACGCCCGCCAGTTTCATCCGCTTGGACGGATGCCCGTAAAACGCGGCCGCGATATAGCTCATAGTGCTGCGCATGTTGTCCACCTGTACCTGCGGAACCGCCAGATCGGGCAGCACCCGCTCGACGACAAGCGCCGCCGCTCCGCGTTTCACCACCTGCGGCGCAAATTTATGCGCGTCGAAGTGCGCCCCCGACACGCAGAAGAACAGCCCTCCCGCGAGTGGATCCCGCTGGCGGCTGTCCGTTATCAACTGACTGATCTCCACGTCCGGATCCCCGGCGATCCCTATCAATCCCGGCAGATTCGTGGTCAACGCGCTTAGTCGCATATAAAATGATTCCTCCAGTTTCCTTATGGCGCCTCGAAGTACACCTTGACCGTGTCGCCCGGCTGAGCGAATTCGTCCGCCGCCGGTTTTTGTCTCACCGCCACGCCCGCGCCCTCAATCTCCATTAGCAGGTTTCTCGACCTTAGCTGCCGTCCGGCCTCTATGATCGACATACCGCGCAGATCGGGGACATGCACCAGCGTCTGCGCGTCCAGCGCCTGCCCTTCGCGCACGTACAGCATCACCTGCGAGTCGCTCCACACCGTCGCACCGGCCGCCGGCATCTGATCCAGCACCGTCTGATCGTCGCCATCCGTCACAGCCGTCAACCCCAGCGCCTTCAGCGACTCCGTCGCTTCGGCGACCGTCTTGCCGATCAAGTTGGGCACGACGACCTGCGCCTGACCGCCCGAGCCGTTATCAGCGCGAACGCCCATGTACTGCAGTGATTCCAGCATGATCTGCCTGGCAAACGGCGCGGCTGTCGTGCTGCCGTAGTCCGGCATCAGCCTGGCCTCATCCACTATGACCAACACAGCGATCTTTGGATCATCCGTAGGTGCGAAGCCCATGAACGAGCCGATATGCACGTCATGAACGACCTTGCTGTCCTTGTATACCTGCGCGGTGCCAGTCTTGCCCGATATCCTGTAGCCATCGATCTTCGCGTTGCGTCCGCCGCCGTCCGCCACTACCGACTCCAACAGATCGCGCATCGTCGCGCTGGTCTGCTCGCTGATCGGGCGGCTGACTATCTGAGGCGTCGTGCGCTCCAGCGTTTTCCCGTCGGCGTCGATCACCTCCGCCACCAGGTATGG
>JAITDK010000048.1 GCA_031282605.1 Oscillospiraceae bacterium | reverse complement strand
TATCTGACCTCTCGCGGGCGCATGAGCGTAGCCGACTTGATAGCGTTCATGTTGTACGCGGGATATTTCACGACGCCGATGCTCAGCATCAGCCGCCTAATCCAAATGACTCAGGCCGGACTGACAGGATTCAAACGGTTCGTGGAGATAATCGAAACCCCCGCCGAATTACAAACCGGCGAACCGCTGCGCGAAAACCCGCAAGGCTCCATTGAGTTCCAAGGGGTGAGCTTCAAGTACGGCGAGGGTTTGCGCGAGGTGCTCAGTTCCGTATCATTCAAGGTGAATCCCGGCGAAACGGTCGCGCTGGTCGGCGCGTCCGGCGCGGGTAAGACGACGATCGCCTCGCTGATACCGCGCTTCTATGAGCCGGACGCGGGTCGGATACTGATCGATGGCATAGACGTGCGCGACGTGTCGCTGGATAGCTTGAGGCACGCGGTCGGATATGTCCGTCAGGATACCCACATATTCCTGGGTACAGTCTTGCAGAACATCGAATTCGGTAAACCAGGCGCGCCGCGCGATGAGATTGTGCGCGCGGCTGAGCGCGCCGCCGCGCATGTGTTTATCCAGAAGCTGCCCAACGGCTACGATACATTCATCGGGCAGCGTGGGATCAAGCTGTCTGGCGGACAGCGGCAGCGGATCGCACTGGCGCGGTTGTTTCTCAAGGATCCAAGGATTATCATTCTTGACGAGGCTACGTCGGCGCTCGATCTCACGACTGACGACGCTGTGCGCGACGCGCTGACCGCGTTCGCGAATGAAGGCCGGCGAACGATGCTGGTTATCGCGCATCGTATGGAGTCCATCAAGCGCGCGGGACGCGTGCTGCGGCTCACTGAGAATGGTACTATAACTGAGAATGGTACTATAATAGAAGCCTAACGATGAAAGATTAACAATCCTGTACGCGAAAACGTGCGCACCGCGCCGCTCTGCCTGGTACACTGTCTGCGAAAGGAGGGGTGCGCATGGAATGGGTCGACCGCTTGAACCGTATGATCGAATACGTCGAGTCGCATTTGGACGGCGTCATAGACGAACAAGAGCTGGCGCGTATTACGGCAATGCCGTTGGGTCTGCTGCAGCGAATGATGCCGGTGATAGCGAATACGTCTATGGCGGAATATATCCGCCATAGACGGCTGTCGCGCGCGGCAATGGATCTGCGTATGACGAACGCGAGGGTTATCGATATCGCGATCAAATACGGCTATGATTCCCCGGCGGCGTTCGCAGTGGCTTTTAAGCGTCAGCATAACGCCGCTCCGTCGGCAGTCCGCAACGGCACCGCCCGGATCGCCAGCTATCCGCGCCTCACCTTCGCAATCAAGGTTAGAGGAGGAGACGAGATGAATACTCGCATCGTTGAACGCGAGGGATTCCGCGTCGTGGGTAAAACGATCGAAGTCATGCAGGATAACAGAGAATGTATCACCAAGTTTTGGGACGCCGCCAACAGCGACGGTACCGAGCGGAGACTGCTGTCCCTAGGGCGACCGCCTTTTTTGGGCGTATGCTATGATATGAACGCCGAAGGCGGGTTCCGCTACATGATTGGACTTGAATCTACGTTGGACGCGTTGCCCGACGATCTCGAGGCCGTGAGCATTCCCCCGTCCACGTGGGCGGTCTTTGACTGTATTGGACCAATGCCGAACGCGATGCGCAGCGTCTGGGAAAGGGTTTTTACGGAATTTTTGCCTAACGAGCCTTATGCGCACGCGGGCGCGCCTGACCTAGAGGCGTATGACGCGGGCGACGCGAGCGCCGAAAATTACCACAGCGAGATATGGATCCCCATCGTTAAGAAGTAGGCGGCGATCGGGGAGGGCGCTGTTCGATCTGCGGATCGAATGCGCTTTAAGTTTGTGGCGCCCGCCACAATGGCGTAAGTTGTCAACTTCTTTATAGCGTTTTTACTGGCGGGCGCAGGGTTGGAACGTGGGAACGTTGGAACGAGGAACGTCCCTGCGGGGAGCCTGGGACTCTGTCCCAGACCCTGCGAAGGGCTATCCGCCCTTTCGAATCCTGACCAGGCTTCGCCTGGACCATCGTGTTGCACATTCCACCGGCTTCGGATTGCCGGTTGCGCTCCGATAGTCTGTCCCGTGACGCAACCGGTTCTGCTAGCCCTGTCGGCCTCGTGGGGGAGATGCCGCCGAGGGAATCACCTCTGCCGCGGCGTCTTCCCCTAATGAGGGAGGATTCACCGACAATCGCCCTCTATCAGACCTCAATCAACCCTTCCCGATACTTATCAAGATACTCCAAACAGTATTCATCCAATCCTAACAGCGCCTCGCTGGCCCATATAAGCGAAGTTAGCTTTGTATCCAGCGGATCTAGTATCGCCCCATCCATGCCCGCAGCCATAGCCGCAACCAAAAAAGTCTGATTAATCAGTTTTCTCGCGGGAAGCCCAAACGAAACGTTCGACAGCCCGCAGGCAATATGTACGTCCGGATATTCCGTCTTAACGCGGCGTATTGTGTCGATAGCCGCCTTGCCGTAATGCGAACCTGTCGAGACAGGACGAACCAACGGATCGATAAATATGTCGGAAAGCGCAACCCCCGCCTTGGTCAGCTTGTCGATCAGCCTCGCCGCGATAGTAAACCTGCCGTCGGCGTCTTCCGGCATTCCTGTATCGTCCATGCACAGCGCGATCACCTTCGCCTTGTATTCCAGCGCAAGCGGGAGTATCGCGTCGTAACGCGCCTTTTCATCAGTGATCGAATTGATGATAGGCGCGCCGTTCTTGTTTACTGCCAGCGCGGCGGCGATCGCGGCCGGATTGGGAGAGTCGATCGAGAATGGCTTATCCGTCGCCGCCTGCACCGTTTCTACCAGCCACGCTATGGTCTCCGGCTCAGCGTCGTGGAACATCCCCGCGTTCACGTCGATGAACGCCGCGCCCGCGTCGGCCTGCCTCTTTGCGAGCGATTGAATGGCTTCCGCGTCGCGCTTCGCGATTGCGGGTCGTACCGCCTTGAGCGTGCTGTTGATCTTTTCGCCAATTATAATCATTATGGTTGCTCCTTACTGTAAAGCCTCGGTCATTGCCGGGACTATCTCGAACACGTCGCCCGTAACCGCGATATCCGCCAGGCGCATCATCGGCGTATCCGGGTTCTTATCAATCGCGACGATACAGCCGCAGGACTGCATCCCTACTAAATGTTGTATTTGTCCGGAGATACCGCACGCTATATACAGCGCGGTTTGCACCGTCTGACCCGTCTGCCCCACTTGATGCGGATACGCAATCCAGCCCGCGTCTACAGCCGCGCGGCTCGCGCCAACCGCTCCGCCCAGTTTATCGGCCAGCCGCTTGAGCATGTTGAAACCCTCGGGACCCTTCATCGCGCGGCCGCCGGATACGATCACCCTGGCTTCGCCGAGGTTTATTTGAGCCTCGCCGCCGCGCACGGTTTCAATAACGCGTTTGGCGTTCTTCACCGCGCCGCCTAGCAGCGTCTCGCGAATGACTTCGCCTGAACGACCGGGATCAGGCGGCAGCGCCTTCATCACGTTCGGGCGCACAGTCGCCATTTGCGGGCGGTGGTTGGATGTGCGGATCGTCGCCATGATGTTGCCGCCGAACGCGGGACGCGTCTGCAGCAGATCGCCCGTTTCCGGATCAATGGCCAGACCTGTGCAGTCCGCCGTCAGCCCCGATACCGTTTGAACGGCCACCCGCGGTATTAGCGCGCGGCCTCGGGCTGTGGCGGCGCATAGGACGATCTCGGGCTTATGCTTCTCGATCAGGTAGTTCAGCGCCGCGCACTCTAGTTCGTCGTTGAATCCGCTGAACTCCGGCGCGTTGACCACGATCGCCAGATCAGCCCCGTACGCGAACAGCGACGCGTCGGCCTCGCCGCCAATTACAACCGCCGCCACTTTTGAGCTTCGCGCGTCGGCCAGACCGCGAGCCGCGCCGATCAATTCATACGTAACGGGATGAACGCGGCCGCCGATGGTCTCGGCTATTATCCACACATTGGTGAATAGTGATTTATCTATGTCGGTTATACGCACGAACAATGTCCCCCTATATCAGTTCGCGGGCTTTGAGCAGCTGGACCAGGCGCGCGGCGGACTCCGCCGGAGTTCCTTCGACGCGCGCTGTCTCGCCTCCGCGCGGTTCGGGCGGCGCGGTTTTGACTACCCGCGTGGGCGACGCGTCCAGACCAATCTTGTCCAGAGCCGCGCCTATGTCGGCGGGTTTCCATATGGGCACGTCGGCGGCTCTTGCGGCCAGCACGCCTCGCAGCGTGGGCACTCGCGGCTGATTCAGTCCCTTGACCACCGTGATCACGGCGGGGAACGCGATCTCGCACACGTCGTATCCGTCCTCGTTCATGCGCTGGACGGTGATCGAATCCTGCTTGACCTCTCGCACAGCCTCGACATACGCCGCTTGGCTGTATCCCAGGTGCGCCGCAATGCCCGGGCCTACCTGCGCTGTATCGCCGTCAACGGCCTGTTTGCCGCATATAACCAGATCGACGCCGCCGGACGCCTTGCTCATTGTATCTATTGTATCGACGGCGCGCGCCAAGGCATAGCTGGTCGCCCAGGTATCCGAGCCGCCGAACGCGCGGTCGGAAAGCAGCGCTCCTCTATCGGCTCCGATCGCCATCGCCTCGCGTATCACGGCGGACGCCCGCTCCGGACCCATCGACAGCGCTATCACCTCGCCGCCGAAACGCTCGCGCAGCTGTACCGCCGCCTCGATCGCGTACAGGTCGAACGGATTCATTACGGACTTGATTCCCTCGCGTATGATCCTCTTGGTCTCCGGATCGATTTTGGCGTCGGACGTGCCGGGCACTTGCTTGACGCAGACAACAATCCTCATGATAACGCCTCCGTCCGCGCCGGAACATCCGGCAGATTCTTCCACAGCTTTTCGATAATGGGATACTGAATCTTGAAACCTAGCAGCGACAGGTACACGCCGCAGCGCGGATACCACGTGTGCAGTTTCTTCAGCGTCTCGATCGGGCTGTATGCCGCGTCTTCAGGAATCTGGTATCCGACGACGTCCGAGAGCAGGTAGAGTTTCTTGGTCATCCACGCCTCGACGACGGTGGGGACGCTGGGGTATCGGCGCAGCAGTTCGTCTACGACGGGATTTTGGTCGATTATCGGCTGGGTGACTATGAACGCCGCGCCCGCGGCCAGTTTGCGCTCCATCTTCTCAAATTCGTGTTCGGGCGGTTCGTACGGATTGAACGCCACGCCTAGTTCGTATTCGGGATAGTTAAGGCGAATGTACTTTATCAGCTCTACGGATGTGACGGACGATACGCCGCGCGCGCCGACCTCGTCAGGCTGCAGCTTAGGCAGCCGATCCGAGCCGTCACCACTGACGGCCAGGATGTACTTCAGCCCCGCGCGCTGACCGGAACACAGTATCTCGTCCAGGTTTTGCTTAGTGTGGAATGTGTTCAAGTGGATCATCACCTGTTCGGGCGGAACGGGCAAGCTTAGGTGTTCGATCGTCTCCAGACCCTGGAACGCTAGCAGACCCATCGCGTTGTCAGTGATGCACGCGCAGTAGCCGCTGGCCATCACGCGGCGGTATCTCTCGGCGAACGTCTCAAGGTCGGCCTCCAGCTTTTCCGAGTCCTGCTTGGGCGGTATTATTTCCACGTGATAACGTTTGTTCAGGATGTGTTCGCGCATACGATCAGCCTTTCTTATTAAGTGCGCGTTGCGCCGCCGCTGTTTTATTGGTGATTTTAACATGTGCGTATGGCTAATGCAAGCGGACGGCGGTTCGCCGCGAAGCTTATGCGTTCTCGCGTCGCCGACGGGGCGGTCGCG
>JAITDK010000044.1 GCA_031282605.1 Oscillospiraceae bacterium | reverse complement strand
GCCGGTAGAATGTGTATCACGATGGTCCAGGCGAAGCCTGGTCAGGATTCGAAAGGGCGGATAGCCCTTCGCAGGGTCTGGGACAGAGTCCCAGGCTCCCCGCAGGGACGTCCCTCGTTCCTACGTTCCTCGTTCCCCGTTCCAATTCCTGCGCCCGCCAGTAGAAAACGCTATAAAGAAGTTGACAACTTACGCCATTGTGGCGGGCGCCACAAATTTAAAGCGCATCCGATCCGCAGATCGGACAGCGTCCCGCCGCAGCGGGCAGCCGAAGCTTACGAGGCGCAAGGCACGACTCCACGATGTTCGCAATGACGCGAGGCTAACTCCCGTTGCCACTGCGGCGTCAAAGGGGTGCGATCCTTCCCCGCCGAACTCAAGTTAGGGTCTGTTCAAAAAATCTCGCATGGGTCTTGGGGCATCTTTTTAACGCCCCATTGAGGTAAGAAGCCATTCGGGATTCTGCGCAGACGTGTCCGCTTCGCGCTATGTGTCCCCACTGCGTCGCTATTCCGGTCAGCGGACATCCAGTCCGCCTCTCTCCGCCCTCCTTGTGGGGATGAAAAATCTACCTCAATCTCCACCGCGATCTTTTTCGAACAAGCCTAACATAACAGGGGGAGATGCGGATGATTCAGTTGATGTATATGAAGCGCGGCTTTGACGTGCAGAAGGCGGAGCGTTACTTTAAGGAGCGGCGCATACCTGTACAACTGGTCGATTTAAACAAAGCGCCGCTGGGGTTGCGCGTGCTGGAATCCGTCGCGAGAGAGGCTGGTTTCGATGCGTTGTTTGACAAGACCAGCATGGCGTTCAAGGAATGTCCCTCGCGTTTCTCGGGGAACACGAAGGCCTTGCTGGACGCGGCGGTCAAGGATCCGCGTATGCTCCAGCTGCCGATTGTGCGCGACGGACAGCGCGCGACGGTGGGATTTTGTCCGGAAAAATGGGAGAGCTGGTTGGAGCAAGGGCAAAGCTGATGTATGGCAGCATGTGTTATTAAGAAGGCGTTGACGGATGAGCGAGCGTGATCTGACGGAACTGATAACGCGCCGGCGTATGCACGGGTTATATTTGACCCGACGATGCGAGGATATAGTGACGCTCGCGCGCGAATTGATGGGGCTGCACAGCTGGTTTTGCCGCAACGTGTGCTTCTCCGCGATTATTCGTGGCGCGAACATCTATGGCTGGAAGGCCTCGCTAACCAAAACATGGCTTTATCGCGGCACGCTTCATGGCGTGGCGTATGATGATCTGCCGGAACTGCTGGCGCTGCACACCGGCGATACATATCTGGATCGATGGCTCGGCAAGGATATCGTCAGGAGTGCCGCGGCTGAAGTACTGCGGTACATGGAGGACGGCGTATACTCGCGCGCGGAATTCCGCCGCATATTCGACGGCGTATATGACGCGAAGGTGATCGACGCGTTGTTCTCGCCCTGGGGTGGCGTGTTCGTGTACCTGGCCAGGCTGGGGAAGGTGGCGTTCCGCGACATGGAGAGCCGCGACTTCGACCTGATATCCGCCGAGCCGACTCAAGGGCGCGAGGATGTGCTGCCAGGGCTGCTGCGCCGATATTTCACCGCTTACGGCCCGGCGACGCTGGCCGACGCCGCGTGGTTCTTAGGTTTGTGGAAGGACGACGCGAAGAAACTGCGCGATATCCCGCTAGACGATCTCGACCGTTTCGAGCTGAATAAGTCTGTCTACTACTACTCCGGCGACGAGGACACGGCCGACGTTCCCGCGCTGACGCTGCTGTCCGGGTTTGACCCGATTATCGTTTCATACACCGAGCGCGGCGCGATCCTTCCGGCGGAATACAAGAGCCGTGTTATTCTCAAGTCCGGCATATGCAACCCGACGATAGCGGTAAACGGACGTGTTGCGGGTATATGGAATATCAAGGGCCGCGAACCCATCGTCGAGTTCTTCGAGACGCAGCCTGCACAGACCTCTCGCGCCGCCGCCGAAATGGTGGACGCGATACGACGGAGAACGTCGAAGGAGAAAGCCGTTCGATAATTTTCGCGCCGTCAGGCGTTGACATTTCCAGCCAAGTGATATAACATTAGTCACAGCTAACTAAGGGGGTGTATGGGCGTTGGTTAGTTATAGCTAACGCATGACACGGCAGTGAAGGAAGAATGGCATAAGGAGAATGACGAAATGGAGAAAACAAATACCAGAAAACAGGGCATGGCCAGGTTGATGGAACTGGCGTTCACCCAACGACTGCTGATAATCGTGTCGGCAATACTATCGGCGGCGAGCGCTGTGGCGTCTTTCGTGCCCTACATAACGGTTTACTACATCATTCGGGAGCTGGTACTGCACATAAACGACCTGAGCGCGCTGGATGATAGCAGAATGATCGCGCTTGGACTTCTCTCCGTGGGCGGCGCGGTGGGCGCCATAGCGCTGAATTTCAGCGCGCTGATGTGCTCGCACGTCGCGGCGTTCAAAACGCTGTTCAAGCTCAAGCTGGATTTCATGCGGCATGTAGCGTCGCTGCCCTTAGGATTCCATACTCGAAACTCCACCGGAAAACTGCGCAAGGTAGTGGACGAAAACATCGAGAAACTGGAGTCGTTCATCGCACATCAATTTCCGGATCTCGTCGCAACGTTCGTGACCCCCGTGACCGCTGTGGTTTTGTTGTTTTTCTTTGACTGGAGGATGGGACTGTGCTGCTTCGTGCCGGTGCTGATGCTCTATATGATGCAAGCCGCGGCGACAAGTGGAAAAAAAGCCCGGGAGAATCTGAAAAAGTATCAGGATACCCTTGAAGAGATGAACAACGCGGCGGTGGAATACGTGCGCGGCGTTTCGGTTGTGAAGGCGTTCAATCAAACGGTGTTCTCGTTCAGACGATTCTATGAAACGATTAAAAGCTACGGCGATTGGGCGTTGGGTTACACGAAGTCGTATCAGCCCGCTATGGTGCTGTACGTAACTATATTGAACGCTATTTACCTCTTCCTCGTTCCTACGCTGATTTTCCTCTACGGCGGCGTGACGGATTATCCCGCGTTCGCGCTGGCAGCGCTGTTTTACATCATATTCTCAATGGCGCTGCCGGGATTGTTCATGAAAATCATGTACGTCTCTCATGGCGCGCAGCAGACATGGGAAGGCGTCAAGCGTATGGATCAGATCCTGGATACGCCCGCGCTGCCGGCGGCAAACAGCCCGAAGCGAACGAACGAGTATTCCGTAACGTTCGATAACGTCACGTTCTCCTATAATGCGGAGGGTGAATCAGTCGCCTTGGCCGGCGTGAGTTTCACCGCCGTTCAGGGAAAGACGACCGCGTTGGTAGGGCCGTCCGGCGGAGGCAAAAGCACCATAGCGCACTTGATACCGCGATTCTACGATACGGCGGAAGGTTCGATCCGGATAGGCGGCGTGGATATCCGGGAGATGGACGACGAGTATCTGATGAGCATCGTAGGATTCGTGTTCCAGGATGTGTTCCTGTTTAAGCAGAGCATTATGGATAATCTGCTGATCGGCAGCCCCAAAGCGACGCGGGAAGAGGCGATCGGCGCCGCGAAGGCCGCTCAATGCCATGAATTTGTCGAGAAATTGCCAAACGGCTACGACACGGTGATCGGCGCAAAAGGCGTCCATCTATCCGGCGGCGAACGGCAGCGGATCGTTATCGCGAGGGCTATACTGAAAGACGCGCCCATACTGGTGCTGGACGAGGCTACCGCTTTCGCCGACCCGGAAAACGAACGTAAGATTCAGCTGGCTCTGGCCGCGTTGATGAAGAACAAGACCGTGATCATGATCGCGCACCGACTATCCACCGTGAGCGGCGCGGATGATATTATAGTTATCGACAAGGGACGCGTATCAGAACATGGCCGCCATGACGACCTGCTCGCCGCGCAAGGCATGTACAGCCGCATGTGGGAGCGATATTCAGAGGCGCTCCATTGGTCTATCGCGAAAGGAGGGGCTATCCATGCTTAAGAGAATATTCCGCATGACGGACGAGGGGCATAAAAATCTGCTGAAGGCCATCCGCGCCTGCGTGGCTTCAAATATCGCGCTCGTCCTGAGCGCCGTGGTGATAATGCAGCTGATACAGACGATTATCGCTCCGTTCAGAGACGGCGCACCGCTTGACACAGGCAGGATGTGGCTGCAGTTATCGCTGGGAGTCGCGGCGGCCGCCGCCTACGCGTTCTGCTACTCGGTTGAGTATAACCGGACATATACGACGGCGTATAAAGAATCGGCTACTATCCGCCTGGAAGTCGCGGAACATATGAGGAAACTGCCGCTGTCGTTCTTCAATCGCAAGGATCTGTCGGAACTGACGGTAAATATTATGGCCGACTGCGCCACCATCGAGAGCATGATGAGCCACGCCATACCCCAGCTGTTCGCCAGCTGCATCAGCGTAACGTTGATCTGCGCGGCGCTGACCATATACGACTGGCGTATGTCGCTGGCGATGTTCTGCACCCTGCCGATCACGGCGCTGATTTTCGCCGCCAGCAAGCGGATGCAGACCAAGCTGGGCGAACGCCATGTGGCCGCCAAACTGGCCGTATCCGGTCAGGCGCAGGAATACCTTGAGGGCGTGAAGGTCATAAAAGCGTTCGGCCTTTTAGGCGAAAGGTTCACCGCCCTGACTGATTCGCTCAAGCATATGATGAAACTCGCCATAACCACCGAAGCGGTCGTGGGCGCGCTCATGATGCTTTCGTCCATGATTCTTCAAGTGGGCAGCGGCATTGTGATTTTCGTGGGGGTAAACCTGCTGACTGCGGGTTCGTTGGATGTCGTAGCTTTTCTGGTATTCGTGCTGCTGTCCGCGCGGGTGTACTCGCCGTTTATGGTCATACTAGCGCTGCTGCCTGAGATGCTGTACTCGCTGGTGTCCTCCAGGCGAATGCAGATTTTGCGCGAGGAACCGGCTATGTCAGGCGATGAGAAGGCGGAGTTTGACGGTTTCACTATCGAAATGAGGAACGTTTCCTTCGCTTATAATGAGAATGACGTTATCAAGGATCTATCGTTGACCATACCGCAGGGCGCCGTGACCGCGTTCGTGGGGCCGTCTGGCAGCGGGAAAACGACCGTTTCGCGATTGATCGCCCGATTTTGGGACGTGCGCGATGGTGAAATCCTGATCGGCGGACGAAATATACGCGATATCGACCCGGAACGACTGATGAGTTATATGAGCTTTGTGTTTCAGGACGTGGTGCTGTTCAACGATACAGTGATGAACAACATAAGGATCGGTCGACGAGGCGCGTCTGATGAGGAGGTGTACAACGCCGCTAGAATGGCGAGGTGCGACGAGTTCATCCGAGATATGCCGCAAGGGTACGATACCATAATCGGCGAAAACGGCTCTACCCTCTCAGGCGGCGAACGCCAGCGTATATCCATCGCCCGCGCGCTGCTGAAAGACGCGCCGATCGTGCTGCTGGATGAAGCCACCGCCTCACTCGACCCGGAGAACGAAACGCAAATTCAGGAAGCGATTTCGGCGCTGGTGAACGGTCGTACCGTGATCGTGATCGCCCACCGCCTGCGTACGGTCGTCGGCGCGGACAAAATCGTTGTGTTGGAAAACGGGCGGCTTATCGAGGAAGGTTCAGGCAGAGAATTGATAAAGCGGAACGGAGCCTTCGCGCGGCTGTATAGAATTCAGCAGGAAAGCCTAGGTTGGGGAATAGGAGAGCGACACCAAATTTAGAGTTTTTCAGTATGATTCGGTCGTATGCAATCGGCTCTTCTTGGACGAGAATCGCTCGTTGTACCATATGCGCCTATAGCGTGAGTTGTATCCCGCGAATGTGTTTCGGATGCCGTCGAGCCGCTGCGGCGGGACGCTGTTCGATCTGCGGATCGAATGCGCTTTAAGTTTGTGGCGCCCGCCACAATGGCGTTAGTTGTCAACTTCTTTATAGCGTTTTTACTGGCGGGCGCAGGGTTGGGACGATGGGACGTGGGAACGTTGGAACGTTGGAACGAGGAACGTCCCTGCGGG
>JAITDK010000285.1 GCA_031282605.1 Oscillospiraceae bacterium | reverse complement strand
CTCGTTCCAAGCCCGGGGGAGGTCGCGAGGGGGGCGTAGGTTGAGCGTGGCGAGGGCGCGCTTCCCGAAGGCGCCGCCGTGCCCCGCGCGCCGAGTGCGATCAAATATTCTCCTCCCCTCAAGCATATATTCTACTATTCACGCTTGAGGGGAGGCGCCTTATGCCTTTAACCGCGCTCAATCGGTACAATTTCCACGAAACCACATACAACAACCCCGAACCCGCTCTGGTCGAGTTTTACTCGCCGCATTGCTCTTACTGCCGTATGCTTACCCCTGTTTTGGAAGACATCCAAAGGTCATTCGGCGACTCTAAACGGCTGTATAGCGTCAATATCGACGAGGAACGCGAACTGGCGGAGGCCTACCGCGTCCGCTCCGTCCCCACTACAGTACTCATAAAACGCGGCGCAGCCGCCGTCACCTGCCTGGGATGCATGACTAAGGAACAAGTCTTGCAGATGTGGGATATCGCGCGCTAATCCCGCCCGACCCATATCAACATTTCCGTCAGCATCAGGAACGTCAAGCCCTGCCCGTATGCGGTGGGGCCTTGCTTTATCCTCTTATAATGCTCCAAATCATGCCCCATGCCCGTGCCGCCTGACACGCCCGTCACCGTCCCGTCCGGCGCAATCTTTCGCAGCACAGCCTCCGCCGCCTTGCGCGCCATAGGCTCGTACACCTCGCTGACGAACCCGCGCCTTACCCCCTTCAACACCCCGAACGCTATGCCCGCCGTCGCCGCCGTCTCCTCGTATGTCTCCTCAACGTCCAGCAGTGTAGTAAACATACCGCTCTCCCGCTGCAGCTTCCATAACCCTGTGACTTGATCACGCAGCGCCTCGTCGACGTATCTCCATGACGCGTCCCGCTCGGACAGCGCGTCCAGCATCTCCGCCGCCGCCGCCGTAAACCACGCGTTTCCTCGCGCCCAAAACGCCCCCGCGAACGAGTGCCTCATGTCGAACGTCCAGCCGTGGGTCCACAACCCCGTTCGCCTGTCCTGCAAATACTTAATGTGAATGAGGAACTGATACTTCGCGTCCTCAACCCATTCGGCCCTGCCCAGCGCTTGCCCAGCCTTCAGCAGGAACAGAACGGTCATGAACAGCGTATCAGACCACAACTGCTGATAGTGTTTGTTCCAGACCGTTATGTGCTGCAGCCCCCCGAACTCAGTGCGCGGCATCGTCGTATGAACCCATTCCGCCCAGGATTCAATGTGAGACAGCCACTCCGGATTGCGCGCCTTGTCATACATGCACGTCAGAGCGAGCATCGGTGCGACGCTGTTTACATTGCGGTGCGGCGCGGGTTTGGCCAGCATACGGCTATACCAGTCGGTCATGTAGTCCAGTATGGTTTGGTCGCCCGTCTGCGTGTACGTCTTCCACATGCCGTACAGCGCGACGCCAGTCGGCCACTCCCAATTGTTCATCGTGAGATGACCGGTATTCGCGTCTGTTTCCTCGACGTCGCGGCGGAGCATGTTCAGCACGAGGTTCGCGGTTTTTGTTAGATCAGATTGACTCCAGTTCCATGCCATAGCTGCGTTCTCCTTACATAAAATAAGGGCGGCATAACGCCGCCCCGCAAATCCTGTCCCTTACTGGCCGATGGTATACTTGGTTTCGACTACCTTCGTAATATCCGACGGTTCATATGGCGCGCGTCCGGACGCTATGTCGGGCAGCACTGTGGACAGCCCGTTCTTATAGGCCTCAAGCCGTTCGTCCATTATCGCCTGGTAGCCTGCTTCCTTGTACTCCTGCACGTATTGCTCGTACAGCGCGTCGAATTCCTCCGGATCGCACTTGACCAGCGCGGTGGCGTATTCGACAAACTTCGCCTTCAGATCGCCCGCGTACTCGCTGACGGAGTCGATATTCACCGAGAAGAACGGATCGACATACAGCAGGCCATCGTTGGCATAGGCCTTGAGGATGTAATAGTTGTCGATCAGTTCCTGGGTGAAGTCCTGCGGCAGACCCTTTGGCGCGATGGACGCGATGGTTTGCTCGATCGTACCGACCGTGCGAACCTCTACCACTATGCACCAGTAATCCTTGTTATTGCCGTAACCCATCCAGTAATCGCCCTGATAGCCGCCCACAACCTCCGGCAGCCCGTCGGCGTTCAGGTTATACGTCTCGCCCTCTACGCCGTTCTGTATGTAGAACAGCACGTCCGGCTGAGCCAGCCATTCCATGTACAGCCACGCGGCCTTCAGTTCATCATCGCTGGCCTTGCTGGAGAATCCTACGAACATGCCCGCCGGATTCGTCGCGCGACCCTGCGGCACCGTGCGTGCGCCCCACGCGTCGACCCATGGATCATACACCGTGTTGTTGTAGATGACGCCCAGTTTCGCGTCCGGGTTATTCTGATAGAACGCGGTCAGGTCGGGCATATCCGCACCCAGATAGTTGCCGTAGGTATACGCCTCGCCGTTGATGAAGTCAGTTATGGCCTGCGTCGCGCTGCCGTCGCCCTCGGAATCCAGCTCGAATTCCTTGCTGTACAGACCCAGACTGTATTCCAGGTTCTGCTTCTTCAGCAGGTAGTACGCGCCGCGCGCGGGCAGCGGAGCCACGGACACATCGGAGTACATGGCCCATTCTTCCTCATTGCGCGGCCATTCGCTCTCGGCGTACACCTGGAAATTCTCGTTGAACGCCTTCTTGGGCAGGATCGGCTTGCCATTCGTGAAGCCCAGTTCCATGAACTTCTGCAGCGCCGCCAGATATTCCTCGTACGTGGTGGGCAGTTCTATGCCCGCCTGCTCATACCAATCCTTGCGGTAGAAGGTTATGTAGGTATAGTTGGTATCCCAGTACGGGCGCAGTGCCGGAAGCACCTTCTGCGCGCCCTGCATCTGGAACATGTCGAACTGCGCCTTGTCGCCGGCCTTCTCCGTCCATGTCGGAGCGGTCGCTATAAACGCGTCCACGTCGATATCCGCGAGCGCGCCGTCGGCCGCCCATTGGCTGACCTTCGGCCAGTCATATTCCATGAACACGGTCGGCCAATCGCCGCTGGCCAGCAGCAGGTTATACGCGCCCATCGTATCAGTGCGCGTGATCGGCACGAACTCGACGGTCACGTTCAGGTTCTTGCCGAAGTTCTCGTTGACCCAGTTGGTGTAGTAGTTGCTCGACACGTCGGGCACATCGTCGCGCGCGCGGTCGAACACGGGGATCTTGATCGTAACCGGGGCGGCGAACGGCTCCATGCCGTAGTCCAGCGGGTTGTACTTGGGCGACGCGCTCTCCGCGCCGGCAAACGAGGCCAGCGACAGCGTCATCATAACCGCCAGAATGACAGAGACGATCTTCTTCATGCAGGCTTCCTCCTTTATAATGGATACGTACATATATCAACCCTTCACCGCGCCCAGCATTACGCCCTTGACGAAATACTTCTGCAGGAAAGGGTAGATAACCAGGATCGGCACGGTCGCGAACATGATCACCGCGCACTGCAGCGCCTCGGGCGCGCTGAGGGCCGCGCCGATCTGCGACTCGCCGCTTAGGCTCTCGCTGGGCCGCGCGGAGAGGATCATGTTGTACAGCAAGTATTGAATGGGTTGCAGCGTGCGCTTGGTTGTGTAGTACATCGCGTCGGCATAGCCGTTCCATCGCGCTACGGCGACCCACAGCGCCAGCGTAGCGAACACGGGCTTGCTAAGCGGCAGCCATATCCGCGCGAACACGGTGAAGTGGCTAGCCCCGTCGATGATAGCGGATTCTTCCAGCGAGTCGGGTATGGAGGTCATGAAATAGGTGCGCATAATCAGCATGTTGTAGGCCGAGAACGCGCCTGGCAGCACGAGCGCCCATACGGTGTTGAGAATCCCGATGTCCTTGTACAGCAGGTATGTGGGGATCAAGCCCGCGCTGAAGTACATCGTTACCATTATGATCATCGTAATGACGAACCGACCCGGCAGATACCGCCTGGACAGCGGGTACGCGCACAGCGCGGTCACGACCAGGCTTAACACCGTCTGCGCGATGGTTATCTGTGCGGTGAACCCAAGCTGGCTGACCATCAGCGAGCTGTTAAGCACGCGGGTATAGGCGTCCCAGTTGAATCCTTCCGGCCAGAAGAACACGCGCTTGCTCAGCACCGCCGCGCTGGACGACAGGCTCTTGGCGATAACGTGCACGAACGGCAGCACGCACGTCAGGCACAGCAGGACGATGATTATCATTATCGCCGCGTCCGCCGCGCTGAACTGCTCCATACGGCGGCGCGGCTTTCCGGCGCGTTTGCCCATACTGACAGTCATCTTTACGCCTCCTATACCAGCCCGTCTTCGCCGAGCAGTTTCGCCGCGCGGTCGGATAGCAGCACCATTACCAGTCCGACCAGCGTTTGAAACAATCCCACGGCGGCGGAGCGGGAGAAGTCGCCCGCCGGACCCAGACCCTTCTCATATACATAGATGGATAACTGATACTGGAACTCGCGGACGTTCACGTTCCCGAACGCGTTCAGCCGCTCGAACCCGGAGCCAAGCAGCTGCCCCATGCGCATGATCAGCAGCATCACGATCGTTGGACGGATACCCGGCAGCGTGACATGCCGCAGCCGCTTGAACCGACCCGCGCCGTCCACTGTCGCGGCTTCATACAGCGTCGGATCGATGCCCATCATAGCGGCCAGGTAGATGATCGAACCCCAGCCGATCTGCTGCCAGATGTTGATGGTCAGGTAGGTTATAACCCAATGCCACTTCTCCGTCAGGAACGGTATCCCCTTGGCGATGAACCCGGCGTTCGTCAGCGCCACGTTTACCAACCCCGTTTCGGGTCTGAACAGCGTATACGCCACGCTGGCCACTATCACGGACGACAGGAAGTGCGGCAGGTACAATATCGTCTGCGACACGCGCTTGAACGCCTTGGCGCGCAGCTCGTTGATCATCAGCGCGAGTATGATCGGCGCGGGAAACTGCAGTATGATGTCCGCAATGTTGAACACCAGCGTGTTTCTGAACGCGCGGAAGAAGTCCTTGTCCTTGAATACCTTCGCGAACGTGCCCATGCCCACCCAATCGCTGGCCCAGCCCTTCGCCGGGCGGTAGTTCATGAACGCTATCCTCAGGTTGGGATACACGCAATAGTTGAACAGTATCACGAACGCCAGCGGCAAAACCAACATCGCGTACAGCTGCCAGTACTTGGCCGCCGCCGCTATGGCGCGCCCAGGGACGCTCCCTGTCCCAAACGATCTTTTGAGCGGCCTGCCTAACGACCTTTGCGCGATCATCCTTACCGCCTCCTTCCTGTGGCCGTGATCAGCGCGAAGCGGGACTATATCGGCGGAATCCCGAAGGGATTCTTACCCATTCAAACGGCCTTCAGCGCGGATTCGGCGGCGAGCATTTGCGCCTCGCGCCGCCTCGCGCCGCATGATTCGCGTATTATCAATCCCGGATCGACGACTATCGGTTCCGGCGCGTTTACGAACGGCGCGCTCGTCCCGCTTATCAGCTGCCGCATCGCCAGCCTGCCCAATTCCTCTGCGTTCAGATTCAGCGTGGTCAGCGGCGGATCGGTGAAAGCGGAGAAGAACTGATTGTCGCAGCCGACCACCGCCATATCGTCAGGCACGGTCAGACCCAGCGTCCGCAGTCCCTTCAGCACGCCCAGCGCCATCAGGTCGTTTATGACCATGACCGCCGTCGGCCAGCGATTCTTCGGTAGGCCGTCCAGCAGCCGCACCGCGCTCTCTTCGCCCTTGGCCGGGTGGTGTATGCTTTCGTTGTACAGCATCGCCTCGATACCCAGCCTCTCGCATCCTTCCCGGAAGCCTTGCTCGCGCTCGCCGACGCTGCGAGTATCCGTCGTCGCGCCGATGAACGCGATCCTCTTGTGCCCCAATCCGGCGAGGTGATCGACCGCCCGGCGAACGCCGTTGGGCAGATCAGGCCATACTCGAGCGCACTCGAACCCCGGTATTTCCGGGCCAATCGTCACGATGGGCATGTATTGACGGAGCCTGCCGAGTACAGCCGGCAGTTCACGCGCATTCGGCGATTCGATAAAGCCGCCTGTCAGCAGCGTGCCGTCCAGCCGCCGCTCGATCAATCGGCGTATGAATTCCTCGGTCACCGAACCGTTATACTCCAGGCGATACAGCTGCACCACCGCGCCCGCGCCCTCGGCCTCCCGCTGCGCCGCCGAGAATATCCCCGCGTAATACGGATGCTTGATATCCGGCATGATGATCCCCAGCACGTGCGATTGACGCTGCAGCAGTCCGCGCGCGATGCTGTTTGGCTGGTAGCCGTACTTGTCCACAACCGCGCGCACCCTTGATGCGGTCGGCGCGCTCACGTTCGGATGCTTGGACAACACGCGCGACACCGTCGCCGATGAAACCCCCGCTTCCCGCGCGATGTCGATAATGGTTAAGCGCGAGTCCGGCATCGGATCACTCTCCTCATATGATTGGTATTATAGCACAAAGTGTAAAGGTTTGCAATAGGCATTGAAAAGGTTTGCATGGCGTTCACAGATGCCGTTCGTTGATCCGCGCACGTCCCGCTCCTTTCTCGACTCGCGCTTAGATGGGCGATATTTGTACGCCGTTTGTTATCGGTTTATCGGATCGTTCGTGATTATACCGGCTCGCGAATGATAACGCAGCGCGCGCGGCGAGCCTCGCCGAGTTGACTCGCGCCGCCGTTATCCGGTATTATTACATAGAAAGTTTCATCCTAACACTCTTAGCAGGAGGCCTCCATGATCAGGTATGGCATTATCGGCACCGGATCTATAGCGCAAAAATTCAAGCTCGCTATCGAGCGTTCGGGCGTTTCAGAGCTTGAGGCGGTTTGCTCGCGCGACCTGGATCGCGCGCGGGCATTCGGCGCGCCGCAAGCATACGACTCTCTGGATGACATGCTGAAATCCCCTCGCGTCGACTGCGTTTACGTCGCCACTCCTCATCCGCTTCACTTTGAACAGTCTAAACAAAGCCTGCTTGCCGGAAAACCCGTACTGTGCGAGAAACCCGCCGTGCTGCGCCGCGCTCACATGGTCGAACTGGCCGACATATCCCGCCGCACGGGCACGCTGTTCGTCGAGGCGCTGTGGACGCGATTCCTTCCCGTCGTCCAAACGGTGAAGTCGTGGCTTGGCGAGATCGGCTCCGTCCGCGCGCTTACGGCTTCATTCAGCTTCAATACACGCTTCGATCCGTCAAGCCGGCTCTTCGCGCCCGCCCTGGGCGGCGGCGCGCTGTATGACGTCGGGGTATATGTGCTGGGTTTCGCGCAGTACATGCTGGGCGGACGCCATGACGAAATAGCGGGATTGTCGCATCTTGCGCCTACTGGCGTGGACGATTACGCCGCGATGGTAGTTCGCTTCGGCGAAGCGATCGCGTCGCTGCAGTGCGGCACCCAGGTGAAGCAGCCTGAGGAAGCGCACATATTCGGCACAACCGGACGCGTCGAGATACCCGCGCCATTCTGGTGCGCGCGCTCGGCACGGCTCATCAACGCTAACGGCGAGGTGGTTCGCGAAGTGTCCGACCCGCAGGATCACGGCTGGACTCACGAGGCGGCTTATATGGCGAACCTGGTTTCCGCCGGCGCGAAGGAGAGTCCCGATATGGGGCTGGACGACTCCGTCTGGCTTACCGAGGTATACGAAACACTGCGAAATCGGTGGGGTTTGCCGGAGGCGTAAGTGGATCGTCCTGTTTCCGGCGAGGGTTCGACGGAGCCGGTTTCTGACGAAATTTATTCAAAACTATTGAAATCTGCGTACGCATATGGTATAATACATATATGCAAAACTGATTTCGGTAGACTGGTCGTATTGATCCGCCGAACCGGCAGGTGAGCGCATTATTATTATGGAGGTGCATCTAATGAAGAAGGTGTCGGTTTTACTCGCACTGATGCTCGCGCTGACGGCGGTAGCCGCAGCCCCGGCTGCGGCTACCGCGGTAATTCCTACGGAATTACCGCGTAACGAAACACTATACTTCGCCGGACAGCAGTGGGGCACTGTGCTGTCTTGGAATATCTTTGGCTCCAATCAGAACAACTCGCTGGTAATCGGCGGCGCCGCCGCGAGCCGCGAAATTTACTTTGAAACGTTGTATATGTGGAACGACCTTGACGGCCAGCTCTATCCGCTGCTCGCGGACGGCCAGCCCGAATGGAACGCGGAGGGAACCGCCGTCACGATCAAGATCAATCCCGCCGCTCACTTCAACAACGGTGAACCCGTGACGGCTAACGACGTAGCCGCCGTGTGGAACGCGCACGTGAAGTACCAGACCGGCACCGGAATCAACGGCTCCACCTACATCAGCGAAGTGACCGCCATCGACGACGCTACCGTCGAGTTCAAGGCCGCGCTGAATGACAAGGGCAAGCCCGTCAATCCGCTGGAAGTGCCCAATCAGCTCTGCCAGCTGCGCATCACCTCCGCCGCCTGGATCGAAGCGCTGGATGCGAAGGCTAATGGCGACGCCGATACGTTCAAGAACGATCCGGCGTATGATATCGTAGCCTCCGGACCCTACGCGGGCGGATACTATACGGACGAGACGAAGATCGTCCTCGCGCGCGACGACAGCTATTGGGGCGTAGCGCTGTGGGGCAAGCTGCCCGCGCCGAAGTACCTGGCGCACATATTATACGCGGATAACGCCGCCGGTCGCGCCGCTCTGGAAGCGGGCGAGGTCGACGTGTCCCAGCAGTTCAACAGCGACGTAGAGAAGATGTGGCTGGAGAAGGGTCTGCCGATCTCCACCTATATCGACGAGCCGCCTTATCAGCTGGGTCTCGTACAGCCTTCGGCTATCTATAACTACAACATCCCCGTGCTGAACGAACTGGCCGTCCGCAAGGCTATCGCGATCGCGGTGGATTACGACCAGATCAACGCGAACGCCATGACGCATCAGTCCGCTACGTTCGACCAGATCCCGCGTTCACTGTTCAACACCACCGAGGGTCAGCAGGCTGTGTATGATCATGACGCCGTCAAGGATCTGCAGTGGGCCGGCAAGGACATCGAAGGCGCGAAGAAGCTTCTTGACGAAGCGGGTATCGTGGACTCCGACGGGGACGGCTGGCGCGAATACAACGGCGAAAAGATCAGCCTCAACGCCGTTTGCCCGAACGGTTGGTCCGACTGGCAGGCTTCCATGGAAGTAGTCGCGGCCACCGGTAAGGAAATCGGCATCGAGATCACGACGTTCTATCCGGAAGCCGGCGAATTCTACGCCGTGTTCCAGAACCCGGATCAGACCCAGTACGCCATATACATGCAGTCCATCGGCGGCTCCGGCCCGACCTATCCGTGGAACTCGGTTCGCGCCGCGATGTCAGGCGAGTTTATCGGACAGCAGAATAACGGCTCAGGCAACTGGGGACAGTACGTGAACCCCCGTATCGACGAGATCATAACGGCCATTCCGCAGACGACCGACGAAGCGGAACTGAAGGCGCTGTATACCGAAGCGGTTCAGATCTACCTGACCGATATCCCCTCGTTCCAGCTGATGTACAGGCCGAGCCTGTTCCACACCGTCAATGAATCCGTGTGGACCAACTATCCTGAAGAGGGCGACGAACACGGCTATCCGCCGAACGATTGCACCGACGGCTATGGCATCGGGGCGCTCTACGACCTGGAGCTGGTCAACCCGTAATCCAATCGCGTTCATGCCCGGGATTGAATGATCGATCCCGGGCTTTAAGTTCGCCTCGCTCGCGCGAGGCGTGGATTGAAATAACTTATATCGACTGGGTATATTTGCCACGCAACGCTGGTTCGGACCGATCAAGCGAAGTTATACCGCAGGACGCGTGAATGTGTTCAGGTTTCGCGCATTGGCGGTATAGTATAAAGAGGGGGAATCCCTGATGAAAGGCTACAAGAGGTACTTTCTTAAGAAGCTGCTCTGGTTTGTGATTACGCTGATAGCGGCCGTGATACTGAACTTCGTACTGCCGCGGTTGATGCCCTCCGACCCGATCGCGACGATCACCAACCGCATCACCGAGGGCATGAATAACCAGAACGCGGTAATGCAGATCTACCGCGAATACGCGCGCAAGTTCGGCACGGATCAACCGATGTGGAAGCAGTTCATCATCTATGTCGGCAACCTGCTTAAGGGCGATATGGGCGTTTCATTCCAGCAGTACCCGCGCAAGGTATCCGATATCGTCGCCGCGAGCGTGGTATGGACGATAGCGCTGCAGCTGCCCGCCATACTTGTAGGCTGGATGATAGGTAACCTGCTGGGCGCGCTGGCCGCCTACATCCGCAAGGGATTCGATAAGGTGCTGGTGCCTGTCAGCCTGTTCGTATCAGGACTGCCCGCGTTTGGTCTGGCGGTGACGCTGCTGGTGGTGTTCGGCATTACGCTGAAGTGGCTGCCGATATCGGGCGGCTACAGCTATGACCTGCTGCCCAGTTTCAGCTGGAAATTCATTAGGTCGGTGATCGTTCACTACCAGATGCCATTCTGGTCGATAGTGCTGATCGCTATCGGCGGTCAGGCTATCGGTATGCGATCCATGTCGATATACGAGCTGAACGCCGACTACGTCAAGTATAGCCGCTTCCTGGGGGTAAAGGATATGAAGGTGGTGGGCTATGTGTTCCGCAACGCGATGCTGCCCCAGGTCACTGGGCTGGCGCTGTCGATCGGCACGATGATCGGAGGTGCGCTCGTAGCGGAGACGATATTCAGCTATCCCGGACTCGGATCCACTATACTCAGCGGCATATCCAGCGCGGATTATCCGTTGATATCGGGTGTTACACTTATTATAACGATTATGGTGCTCACCATGTCATTTGCCATAGAGATGCTGTACGGCGTAATCGATCCGCGCGTCAAGGCCGCGCAGTCGGATTAAGGGGGGTGGGCGCATGAAGAATATATTGCGGCAGATACTCCACGCGAGGAACTTCATGATCGGGTTCGTTACGATCGTGATAATACTGTTCGCGGTTTCTATATACCCGCTGTTCAATCAGGGAAGCCCGCTGGACATGATCGGGCTGGGCACGTTCTTCAAGCCCGGCACTTATATCAGCATGTATGACGCCGTGGAGACCGCGCCGACATACACGCTGCGCCTGGACGACGCCGCGGCAAAGCGCGTCGAGGCGAAGCTGCCTCAAGCCGACCGCGAGTCCATGAAGAAGTGGCTGGTGGCATACGGCATACCCGACGAGGCGATCAATACCGACGACCTCAACGACCTGCTGAACCTGTGGAACAATACCTATGACCCGGACGCCAGACCGTCGGGGTTGACCTCCGCGTTCCGCAAGAGCGTCGCCAGGATCGATGCCGCGCTGACCGGGCTGCTGGAATCGCTCGACGTGCGGGTGTATACGCAGGAGCCTAGTACCGGCGAGATGCGCGAGACCGCGCAGATAAAGGACAATCAGTATATAAACGTTTCAGAGGTTATAAACACGCGTAAGCTATGGCTGGGCACGGATAACTTCGGTCGCGACGCGTTTAAGGAACTGCTCGCCGCGACGGGGGTATCGCTGAAGATCGGGTTGATAGCGGGGGTTATCGCCACCGCGCTGGGGCTCTTGCTGGGATTGGTGTCCGGCTTCGTAGGCGGTATCGTGGATGATATCATTATGTTCTTCGCGAACCTGTTCACGGTAATACCAGGGTTTGTGCTGCTGATACTGATTTCATACAGCATAGGCCAAGAGCAGCGCGGCGCGACGGTGGTCGCCGCAGTAATAGGCTGTACGTCGTGGGTATGGACGACCAGGTCCGTGCGCGCGCAGACGCTGTCGCTGCGCAACCGTGATCATGTGAATCTCTCACGGTTGTCCGGGCACTCGCTGCCCAGGATACTGATCACGGACATACTGCCCTATATAGCATCCTACGTGGTGATGGCGCTGATTCTGCAGATATGCTCCGGCATACTGGCGGAGGCGCAGCTGTCCATGCTGGGCCTTGGGCCGAAGACTACCGAGACGCCAACCCTGGGACTTATGATGTTCTGGGGCATGACGTACGCGGCGCACCAGAACGGCGCGTGGTGGGCCTACTTCCCCGTCATATTGATGATCGCGCTGGTGTCGTTCTCGCTGAACCTGATGAATACAGGGTTGGATCAGGTGTTCAACCCGCAGTTAAGGAGCTGACGTATGGCAAAGATAATGCTGGACGTCAAGGATTTGTCCACCAAGTACATCACGAGGTTCCGTGAGGATGTGTACGCCGTCGACCGCGTATCATTCCAGGTTGAGGAGGGCAAGTCGCTGGGCATCGCGGGCGAGAGCGGCTGCGGCAAGTCTACGCTGGCGCTGAGCCTGATGGGATACTACTTCGCGCCGCTGCACTACATGTCGGGCAGCATAAAGATAGAGGGCCGCGAGATTACGTCGATGACGCCGGACGACGTGCGCAAGAACATACTGGGCACCGAGATCGCGTACATCCCGCAGGCCGCGATGAACGCGCTCAACCCGACCCAGAAGATAATCCGCTTCATCGAGGACGTCATCCAAGCGCACGATCCGTCCAAGACGCGCAAGGACATACGCGACATGGCGCGGCGGCGCTTCGAGGTGCTGAACCTGCCGGCCGACGTGCTTGATAAGCACGCCGTGGAACTCTCCGGCGGCATGAAGCAGCGCACGGTTATCGCGATATCGACGATCCTCTCTCCGAAGGTATTGATCGCCGACGAACCGTCTTCCGCGCTGGACGTTACCAGCCAGAAGATGGTCATCAAGATGATATTCGACCTGATGCACGACGGGTTCATCCGCTCGATGATATTCATCACGCACGAACTGCCGTTGCTGTACAACGTGACGGACGACATTGCGGTCATGTACGCCGGACAATTTGTCGAAACCGGCTCGGCTGAGCAAACCGTGTTCGACCCGATTCACCCATACTCGCGCGGGTTGATGCACTCGATAATCGTGCCCGAAGCCGGTACGCGCGATCAGAAGCTGGAGGCGATTCCCGGCACACCGCCGAACCTGAAGAATCCGCCGGGCGGATGCCGTTTCGCCGAGCGGTGCAAGTTCGCCTCGCCTCAATGCCGCGCGTCGGACGTAGCGTTTACAACAATCGGCGGCGGGCGCGGCTATCGCTGCATTTATCCCGAAGAACGGCTGAAGGAGGTATACGCTCATGCCTGAACAAGTTTTAACGAATAGTATAACGCAAGGCGGGCTGTGCCTTTCAGGCAAGGGCGTCACGAAGATATTCGGCATGGGCGCGCGCAAGACGGTTGCGGTGGATCATGTGGACTTCGAGTTCCGAAAGAGCGAGGTCATATCGATCGTGGGCGAATCGGGCAGCGGCAAGACGACGCTGGTGAAGATGCTGCTGGGGCTGACCAGCGTGACAGAGGGCGACATATATTTCATGGGGCAGAAGCGCGACATATCTTCGCGCAAGAAGAAACACGATTACTGGCGGGGGATCCAGGCGATATTCCAGGATCCGTTCTCGTCGTACAACATATTTCACAAGATCGACGCGGTTCTGCTGGACTGCATCAATATGCGCGGCGGCAATGGTCTGCCTAAAAAGAAAAAGGTCGATATGATGGCCGAGGCCTGCTCGTTCGTCAACCTGAAGTATGAGGAACTGACGAACAAGTATCCGTTCGAGTTGTCAGGCGGGCAGATGCAAAGGCTGATGATAGCGCGGATATTCCTGCTGCAGCCCAGTATATTGCTGGCCGACGAACCGACGAGCATGATAGACGCGTGCTCCCGCGCGACGATCCTTGATATGCTGCTGAACCTGCGCAGGGACATCGGCATGACTATCATATTCGTCACGCACGACATCGGCCTGGCGTATTACGTAAGCGACACGGTGTACATAATGGAGCGCGGCAAGATAGTGGAATTTGGCGGCGCGGACGACGTGATACTGCGCCCTAAGGCGGATTATACGCAGCGGCTGATACAGGATGTGCCAAAGATACACGAGCCATGGGATTTCACTAACAGAAAGGCAAGGACGGCGGTGTTTGTGTAGAGGGTCGTCGGCCGATAGGGTTCCCGCTCCGGCGCCGCTGGCGCCGGAGCCGCCTTTCTGTAAAGATTTGAAACGGTTTTGACTTAGGCTAAAATGAGGTTGGTATTTTATGAAGTTTCTCCATCTTGCCGACTTGCATGTCGGTAAAGTCGTGAACGGCTTTGCCATGCTTGACGAGCAGAGGTATATATTCAGCCAGATCGTCGAATGCGTCCGCGTGGAGAAGCCCGACGCCGTGCTGATTGCGGGGGACGTCTACGATCGCCCGGTGCCTGGCGCGGACGCGGTTGTGCTGTTCGACGAGTTTCTAACGGATCTGGCTGAAACCGGGGTAACGGTTATGCTGGTTTCGGGCAATCATGATTCGCCGGAACGCCTGTCGTTCGCGAGCCGCTTGCTGCGGGACAGGCGTTTATACCTGTGCGGGACACGCAGCGGCGCACCGCTGTGCGTTCCGTTGGACGACGAATACGGCGATGTATGCTTCTGGCTGATGCCGTTCATTAAGCCCGCGTTCCTGCGCTCCGACGCCGATGCGGATCATTTACACGATCATATACATATAGAGAGTTATTTTGACGCGTTTGACGCTGTGTTGAGCAGAGCCGATATTGATTACAGTCGGCGCAACGTGCTCGTATCCCATCAGTTTTTTATATCGGCGGGCATTGACCCGCTGCGCTCGGACTCGGAGATGAATCCCGTCGGCGGACTGGACGCGATCGACGCAAGCCTGATAAGCGGGTTTGATTACGCCGCGCTTGGACATTTGCACATGGCGCAGAAGGTCGGCAAAGACAGCGTCCGATACGCGGGCTCGCCGCTTAAGTATTCCTTCAGCGAGTGGCGGCGCGAAAAAACCATGACCATGGTAGAGATCAGGCAAAAAGGCGACGTTACAATAACCGCGCTTCCCCTGAAACCGCGGCATGATATGCGCGTGATAAAGGGACGCATCAGCGACCTGCTGGATGAAAGCGTCGTTTCACAGGGCGATAGGTACGATTATATACACGTTATTCTCACTGACGACAGCGAGATCATCGACCCGATGGACAAGATCCGCGCCGCGTATCCCCACGTGATGTCGATGGAATCAGACAACGCTCGCTCGCAGGCCATGTTCGCCGCCGCGATGCCTGAGGGAGGCGCGCTGGCCGCGTCGTCGCCGTACGATCTGTTCAGCGAGTTTTTTCTGCAGTTCAGCGGTCGCGCGATGAGCGATACGCAATCGCGGATCGTGCGCGAATTATTGGAAGCGGGTGAAGTCCAGTGAAACCGATTAAACTGACGATGAGCGCCTTTGGTTCGTTCGCGGGCGTTGAGACGATAGACTTTTCTGCGCTGGGGGATAACGGTCTGTACCTGATCACCGGCGAGACGGGAGCGGGCAAGACCACTATATTCGATGCGATATCGTTCGCCCTGTTCGGCGAGGCTAGTTGCGGGGCCAGAAGCGACAACCGGATGCTGCACAGCGATTATGCCGAAAGGCACGTGAAAACGGCCGTCGCCCTTGATTTTTCCGTCGGTGGGAAAACGTACGGCATTCGCCGCGTCTTAGCGCCGCGTCTGAAGAACGACGAGATTCGCTATACGGCGAGCGTTGAGTTCGTCGCGCCGGATCACGAGCCGATTACCCGCGATTCTGAGGTAAAACAAAAAATCCTTGAGATAGTCGGGCTGAATCACGATCAGTTCTCACAGATAGTGATGATAGCCCAGAACGACTTCTTGCGGTTCCTGCAAAGCGACACGGGCAAGCGCGTCGATATCCTGCGCAGCATATTTGGCACGAACGCGCTCCAGCAGTTCCAGGCCAAGCTCAAACAGAAATTCAAAGAGGCCGACGACGAACACGCCGCCATTAAGCGTGAATTCGACAAACACGGGATTAAACCCGCCCAGCGCGCTGAGTATTTCATCGAACTGGAGGGAAGGATCGCGCAGGCGGGCGCTTGCGTCGCGGACGCTGACGCGCGGTTGGCTGAAAACGGCAAGGAGGAGCAGCGGCTGGCGGCGGAACTAGCCGTCGGCGGCGAACTGGCGCGGAAGTTCGCGAGTCTTGCGCAATCCAAGCAATCCCTTGAGGTTTATTTGTCGAGGGCGGATGAAATCGCCGCGCTGGCCGACAGGCGCGTGCGGAGCGAGATTGCGCTGCGCCGCGTGAAACCGCTTGCCGACGAATACGACCGCGCGGCAAAACGGCTTGACGGCGCTAGGATCGACCATGCCAGCGCGCTTGAATTGCTGACGACGTCGCGCGCGCAGGCGGAAGAAGCGGCGCGGACGCTCGCCGCCGTTCCATCAGCCGACGACGCTCAAGCGCGGCGCGACGGGTTAAGGGTCGAATCCCAGCAAACCGCCGATCATTTCAGGCGATTGGACGGCCTGTATTCAAAGAATCTCGACATGGATCGCAAGAGGAAGCAGCTTGGCGCTATCGTCGTCGAAATAGAGGGGTTGGAGAAGACGATTCGCGCGCTGCCCCCGCTGCAGGATGCTCAATCCGCGCTGGCGATTCGTCAGCAGTCGCTGAAACGCGACAGCGAACTGCTGCAAACGCTGTCCGCGCTGCAGAACGATTACAATACTATAGTGAAGAAGCAAGCGACGCTGAACAAGGCGCAGGCTGAGTATGAAACGATAAGTAAACAGTTCAATGACGCTGACAGCCGCTTGAGGCGCGCCGAGGAGATATTCTTTAGCAATCAAGCCGGTTTACTGGCGCAAAATCTGAAAGACGACGCGCCGTGTCCCGTATGCGGTTCGACGCACCATCCGTCGCCCGCTCGCGTACCCGACTCAAACGTCACCGAAGCAATGGTCAAGAAGCAGCGCGGCGTAACAGATCAGGCGCGCGACGCCCGCGACCGCCAGTCAGCCGACTGCAAAGCAAGGCTGACGGAGGCTGAAACGCTTAAGTCGCGATTCTTAAAGGATATGTCGGCATACGCTTCGGATATCAGCTGGCTGAACGCCGGGAACGTCGTCGGCGACCTGATCTTTAAAACGAGCCGTTTGGTTGACGAGCAGGCGAGACAGATACAATCGGAAGAAAAGGCGCTGGACGACCTGAAGATTTCATGGGCCGGCGCAACCCGGAAGCTGGATGAACTGACGCCCAAACGAAACACGCTCAAGGCCGAGGCGGACATGCTTGGCGCGCAGTTCGTGCGGGACGCCGCGGACATACTGGAGGGCGAACCCGGCGAGTCCGCGGCGACCATTTTGTCGGGATTGCGCGCGTCCGCTAAAGGCGCGTCGGATGATTCGGCAAAGCGCTTGGCCGAGTCGGAGTCGCTGTTGAAGAGGATCATTCGGCAGCGAGACGCCGCTCAAGCCGGTAAGTCGAAGGCGGACGTCGCGCTCAGCGCGGCGGCGGCGTTGTTTGACGAGCGGGCGAAACAGCTGGCGAACGCGTCCGGTCAGCGTGACGAATCGCGATCGGCGTTCGAGGCCGCCCTTTTCGAGCATGGCTTCGTGGATGCTGATGAATACATGGCCGCTCTCGTCGGCGAAGCGCAGCTCGAGGCGATTACCGCGCGAATCGATAATCACAACAAATCGGTCGATCAGCTCGCCCGCGACATACGCCGTTTGGATTCGGAGACCGCCGGCCTGACCTGCCCCGACGTCGATCGTCTAAAAACACAGATGGACGCCGTTGCCCACGAAACGAAGACTCTGCGCGATATGCGCGACGAAGCGAAAATCAGCCTCGACCGCAGCCGCATGATTCTGGATGAACTGCGCAAAGCGGGGAAGCGGTTGGAACACGCCGAGGAAGCGCTGGTCGAGATCAAGGAGCTGTCCGATACGGCCAACGGAAAGTTGGATTTCGAGACATACGCGCAAGCCGCGTACTTTGACCGAGTGCTTCGCGCGGCCAATCTGCGGCTGGTGATGATGAGCCAGCATCGTTATACTATGCTGCGCAAAGAAGACGCCGTCGACGCCCGGAAGCGCGCCGGCCTGGATATCGAGGTGCTGGATAGTTTCACAGGCAAATGCCGCAGCGCGAGCAGCTTATCGGGCGGCGAGTCGTTCATGGCGTCGCTGGCGCTGGCGTTGGGACTGTCCGACGTGCTGCAGCAGAACGTGGGCGGGATTCACCTGGACGCGATGTTCATCGACGAGGGATTTGGATCGTTGGATTCGGAGGTGCTCGATCTGGCCATAAGGACGCTGACCGACATGACAGGCGGCAGTCGCGTCATAGGCGTTATATCGCATGTCGCGGAACTGCGCGACCGCATCGACAAACAGATACGGGTATCAAAAACCTCGGGCGGCAGTAAGGTTACTATGTGCGCGTAATCATTGACTTTTCCCCAGCCATCTGCTACACTATTTCAATACAGATGGAGGCAATATGCATACATCGCGATCGTCTCAAACACCATTGGTGCGGATGAGCGGCATTTGCAAAACCTTCCCTGGCGTTCAGGCCCTGGACGACGTCTCCTTTGACCTGTACCCCGGCGAAGTTCATGCCCTGCTGGGCGAAAATGGCGCGGGTAAATCCACGTTGATGAAGATATTAGGCGGTATCTACGCACAGGACGCGGGTGAATTCACCGTCGCGAACCGCCGCGCGGAACACATGTCGCCCAAACGCGCTCAAGAATTGGGCGTGGCCGTCATCCACCAGGAACTCAACCTCTGCCCTCACCTCACTGTCGCCGAAAACATATTCCTGGGTCGTGAGCAAACAAAGTTCGGCGCGCTCGCTCAAAGGCGCATGAACGCTGAAGCCGCGCAAATCCTCACCGATCTGCGCATAGATATTTCGCCGGACGCCATTGTCAGTAAATTGCCCGTAGGCGGCCAGCAAATGGTCGAGATCGCCAAAGCCCTCTCCGCGCATTGCAAGGTTCTCGTTATGGATGAGCCGACGTCCGCTCTCACGTCCCGCGAGGTGGATGAACTGAATCGCATGATCCGCGACCTACAATCCGTCGGCTGTGGCATTGCCTATATCTCTCACCGCCTGGAAGAACTAGCCGCCATAGCGGATCGCGTCACCATACTGCGCGATGGCCGCCATATCGCGACCATGAATTATCGCGATACAAATATACATCAAATCATCTCCTTTATGGTCGGAAGGGAAATAACCGAAAAATTCCCGACCGTTACCGCTCCGCGCGGACAAGAGCTGCTTAGAGTCGAGCATCTCGCCAGCCGCGCCGTTCACGACGTCAGCTTCTCCCTCTATAAAGGTGAGATACTGGGCTTTGCGGGATTGATGGGTGCCGGCCGCACGGAATTGATGCGGGCGATATTCGGTGCGGACGCCATGCTTTCCGGCGATATCATCCTGGAAGGCAAGTCGCTGCGCATCAATTCCCCAAGGGACGCGATCCGCCACGGCATTGTCTGCGTCCCCGAGGATCGCAAAAAAGAGGGTCTGTGCATCAATCTACCCATTCATGAGAATGTGGGACTCGCAAACCTGGATCGCCTCACCGCCCCGCTATCCACCATAGACCGCGCGGCTGAGCGTCTCACCACTCAGCGCGCGATCGACGAGCTGAAAATCAAGACCCCCTCCCAGAATCAGTATGCCCGCAACCTCTCCGGCGGCAATCAGCAAAAAGTCGTCGTTGGTAAATGGCTGGTTCGCGACGCCAAAGTGTTTCTGTTCGACGAGCCGACCAGAGGTATCGACGTGGCGGCTAAGGTTGAGATATACAACCTCATGAACCGCATGAAATCTCAAGGGCTAGGCGTGCTCTTCGTCACCAGCGAAATGCCCGAAGCCCTAGGCATGGCCGACCGCATACTAGTCATGTGCGAAGGTTGCATCACCGGAGAATTCACCCGCGAAACCGCAACCCAGGAAAAGATCCTCGAAGCCGCAACCCGATTCGCCCGCGTCGCCATATAAATATCACCCGCAGGAGGCAGCGCATGGAACCAGCCCGAGCGTTCACAACACCCTCACCGCGCCGGGACAATCCCCTCAGGCGCGTATTCGCCGCGCGTGGCATGGGTCAAGTCATATCCGTATCCGCCGCGCTCGCGCTGATGTTTGTCGCGTTCGCCCTGTTCAATCGGAATTTCGTCTCCCGCCGCAACCTCACCGAACTCTTGCGGCAGGTCTCCCCCATCCTTATCATCGGCATAGGCCAGTCATATGTGCTTATCACTGCCGGTATTGATCTATCCATCGGCTCCGTCGTGGGTATGAGCAGTATGCTCTCCGCCACCCTCATGACGAAAGCGGGGTTACCGCCCGCCGCCGCCATCCTCATCACGCTGACTTCATGCCTGGCGCTGGGATGCCTGAACGGCGCGCTGGTCTCGCGGGCGAAACTGCCCCCGTTCATCGCCACGCTGGGTACGATGATAATCGCGCGTGGCGTCGCACAGTGGGTCAATAACAACCGCAACACAGACGGCATTTCCTCTCAGGCATTCCGCAACATGTTCTACTATGATAAATTCTTAGGTCTCTTCGCTCCCGTCTGGATCGCCCTTGTCCTCTTCCTCATCTTCAACTTCATGCTCTCCCGTATGAAAATCGGCCGCCGTCTTTACGCGATCGGCAGCAATTACGAGGCCGCAAAATTCTCAGGCGTCAATGTTGCTCAAACTGAAATGGCCGCCTACGTCGTCAGCGCGTTCAATGCCTGCGTCGTCGGGTTAATCCTCACGGCCATGAGCGGCATGGGCGCGATGGACGCGGGCAACGGATATGAACTGAACGCGGTCGCGGCCTCCGTCATCGGCGGCGTCAGCACGATGGGCGGGCAAGGCCTGCTGTTTGGCACTGTGATTGGCTCTTGCATTTGGGGCGTGCTGAACAATGGTCTGCAGTTCGCGGGCGCTCCGCAAGCGTTGAAGAACATCGTCATCGGCGTCGTCGTCATCGTATCCGTGCTGATCGACCGCGTCGCCCGCGGCAATATACTGGATCTGCGCAAACTGTTCGGCATCCGCCGCAAACCTCAACCCACCGCCTGAACTGAATTCAATCGCACAACAATCGCACAACACAAGGCTTCAAGCGCGGACGCGCTTTAAGACGCGCAGCGGGACACGCGCGGATTCATCCCGCAATACGGCGATCCCGGTAGGGAAATCAAAGGAGGATTGTCTTTATGAGGAAACTGTTGGCATTGCTGGTCTGCGCGCTGATGGCGTTCGGCGCGTTCTCCGTGGCGAGCGCGGAGGGTGAACTGGTTTACTTGATTACAATGGATCGGATGGATCAACACTGGGTCGCGGTGGATCAAGGCGCGAAGGATATGGCCGCCGCGCTGGGTCTGAATTACAAGTGGGATGCCCCTGAAACGAAGGACAACGCCCAACAGATCGAGGCGTTGAACAACGCAGTTTCGGACGGCGCGAGCCTGATACTGCTTGCCGCGAACGACCCGGTCGCCATCTCCATGGCGGTCAAAGCCGCCAAAGACGCCGGCGTAAAGATCATATACGTCGATTCCGGCGCGAATGAACCCGCTGTCGCTACGTTATCCACCGATAACTACAACGCCGGGAAACTGGCGGGTACGACGCTGCTGAACGAGCTGGCTGCGGCTGGCGTCACGTCCGGCAAGATCGGCATCGTATCGGTCAACACGGCCACCAATTCCACGATGCAGCGCGAAGGCGGCTTCCGCGACGCGATAGCCGCTGACGGACAGTTTGAGGTTCTTGAAACCGAATACAAGGACGGCGACGCCGCCGCCTCCCAGGAAGCCGCGACGAACTTCATAAACGCGAACGCCGATTTGGTCGGGCTGTTCGGCGCGAACGAAGGCTCCACCGTCGGCGTCGGCAACGCCGTCAAGGCCAGCGGCGACGCGGGTATCATCGGCGTTGGTTTCGACAAGTCGGACGCCATACTCGGCCTTTTGGCCGACGGCAGCCTTAAAGCCGCCATGGCTCAGAACCCTTATACAATGGGATACCTCGGCATGGCTCAGGCGTACGCGGCCATCAACGGTCTCTCCACCGGGCCGGCGGTTATTGACACCGGCGTAGCCGTTCTGACCAAATAACAGATCCAGGCATATCCTCGTTATCCAAAGCGTCGTCGCTGAAAAGCGACGGCGCTTTTGCGCTGACGCTACCAAGCGTGCTGCGGCGGTCACAATGGACAAGAATGCCTTAATCGGACATATTTTAGCGTGAGAGGCATAAGTCCGTATAAATCCCTTGACAATGAATACTTAGTTCATTTAAACTAATTGCGGGTTATTGATAACTAACGTATCAATGGCTCGACAGAAAGGAGTCGACTGACCAAATGAGACTGAACCAAGGCCGGATGGGCCGGAGGTCAATCGTTTTTAGGTTGCTTCTCCTCCTCCCGCTGATTGCGCTGCTGGCGGCGCCATTGTCCGCTTTTGCTGAACAAGCGGCGACCGCGCGCTGGGGGAACGCCGCTGACGCTATCGACAAATACCTGGACGCGGCGTTTGAATACTATCTGGACGGCGACGCGTCATCCGCCTATAACGCCGTAAACGACGCGTATTTCCGCGTGTATGAAACCACCGGCTTCGAACGGCAAACGATGAGTTACATATCCGGTCCGCGCAAAAACGCCATTGAACTTCAGTATTCGACGTGCAAAGGCGCGGTCAAGAAAAGCAATGCGGACGAAGAAACAAAGAAGGAGGTTCGCGCCGCGTTGAACAAGCTGAAGGCTATGATCCGCGAGGACGGCAACAAGCTTGCCATCAAAGACGGCGAAGCCTTGACGGAGACGAAGCATTACCTTCGCGGCGAGTTGGTCGAATACGATCCTTACGCCGATTTGGCGGGAGATCCTAACGCGGTTGCGCACTACGCCAACTGGATAGAGGCTTCCGAGGCGGTCGGCGAATTGCTGGATACGGCGTTCACCGCTTACAAGGGTAAGGATTATGAAGCGGCGCTTGATAACATAAACACCGCCTATTACAGCGTATATGAGGAATCAGGGCTTAGCCATAAGATATTCGCGGAGCTGCCGTTGGAGGAACGCGAGGCGGTAGACGCGCGGTTCGCGGAACTGAAAAGCATTGCCACAGGCGAGCAATTCCTGCGCAAGACCTTTCAGCGTGAAGCCCGCGAGCTGAAGAATGTGATCAACGCCAAGGCGGCCGCAATCGACGCCAAGGATGCGGAAGCCAAGGCGGCTCAAGCCGCGGAAGCCCTTGCGGCCGTCGCGGATACTGAAACCTCTCAGAATAACCCAACGCTGGTCGTCTTTCTCGCTTCATTCGGGATCATCGTTCGGGAGGGATTGGAAGCCATATTGGTCATCGCCGCCATAATCGCCTATATGGTCAAGAGCAACAATGGCAAAAACCTGAAGAACGTCTATATCGGCGCAGTGGCCGGCATTGCGGGCAGCTTCATCGCCGCGTGGGTTTTGGCTGCCGCTAAGAGCGCGTGGGCGGGCGCCGGACAATCCCAGGAAGTGATTGAGGGCGTCACGGCCTTGATTGCGGTATGCGTGCTGTTTTACGTAAGCAACTGGATGATCTCCAAGTCTGAGGCCGCCGCGTGGTCCAGCTTCATTGATAACAAGGTGCAATCCTCCGTGGAGCGCGGCTCATCCTTCGCTCTGGCGTTTACCGCGTTCCTGTCGGTGTTCCGGGAAGGGGCGGAGGTTGTGCTGTTCTATCAGCCGATGCTCGGCGAGGGCAATCCGAGTATGGTATGGGCAGGCTTTGGCGCGGGTTGTGTATTGCTGGTGTTCGTTTATCTGGCTATCGCAAAGCTGTCCATCAAGCTGCCAATCAAGGTGTTCTTTACGGCGACAAGCATCCTGATGGCCGCGATGTGCGTATCCTTCCTGGGATCTGGCATCAAGGAATTGGCTGAAGGCGGCGTGTTTGACGCCGCGCTGAGGGTGCCCGGCGTTCCTGAAAACGACGCGCTGCAAATCCTGGGGATCTATCCGTATCTGGAGACGCTTGTGCCGCAACTGATACTCGCCGTCATCCTGTTAGTAACCTTCATGGCCGCCCACTATCGCGGTAGGCTAGCGCTTAAGGAAGCCGCGATAAAGACGCAGGAGGAACGGATAATAGCGCTTTCTTCCGCGGGAGGCCAAGTTGTTCACGGCGACGCGATATAACCACCGATACCTTTGGGCGGCGCATCGCCCCGCTCGATGCGCCGATCCTGGTATATACAAAGAAACATAATCCGCGTTAGCGCGGATGTTAAAAAGAGGAGAATATGATGAAGAAGTTCCTTGCTTTGATTTTAAGCGCCCTGATGGCGCTGAGCTGCACCGCCGTTATGGCCGCCGAGGAGATTGGATTTGATGAATTCCCTATCGGCGAGGAGCAGGACGTCGGCATACTGCATGTGGCAGCCGTGTATTTCCAGCCCGTTGAAATGGAACCTATGGCGGAAGCGGGTTTGTCCGTGGAGGAAGCCGATCTGCACATCGAGGCGGACATCGCCGCCAATGAGAATGATCTAGGATACGGCGTGGGTGATTGGGTTCCCTACCTGACCATCGACTACAAGATTGTTGGTTCCGATGGCAAGGTGGCGGCTGAAGGCACCTTCATGTCGATGGCCGCCAGTGATGGGCCGCATTACGGCGCGAACATCGCTCTGCCAAACGCCGATACATACACGGTGATCTTCACGGTTCACAGCCCTGAGGAGAACGGTTACCTGCTGCACGTCGACGCCGAGACCGGCGTTGAGGGACGCTTCTGGACGGAGCCGCTGATTGTGACGATTGAAGGCTGGGAGTACATTCCGCAGGAATGGTGATCGTTTCTGTCGGATGGTGACCAATTAATCAACCACTATCTACTGACACGCAATCGCGGGGGCTTGCGTGTCAGTAGTTTGTAAGTAAAGCCCTCAAGGGGGAGGTCTGTAAGTTGCTCAAGTATATTGTAACAGTCACGGAAGACTTGCTTATTCCGGCGACGCTGGTCAGTCTGCTGCTTGCGTATTGCGAAGCGGTATGGAAGCGAAGGGGTCGGACATTCCTGAATGCGGGCATAGGGGCTGGACTTGCGGCGTCAGCCGTCATGGCTGTTGTAAAAAACACAACCAAACTGATATATACGAATCAATGGAACCTATGGATATTCATTGTGACTATCGCCGTTTCCACGATGTTTATAGTCTATACCATGATTATTGGGAGAAAAAGGCAATCAGGCGCGGGTGGCGCTATTTCTTGTTTGATGGCCGCCGCATTGACGGCGACGCTCATTTTTTATGAGGCGCCGGACGTGTTCGCCTACCCGTTCCTGTTCAATACGGCGGGAAACGGCGCGCTCTCCGTGGATTATCTTGTACGCCTTATTGGATGGGCGCTAGGTTTGATTCTATCCTTTGTATATATGAGGTATTTATACCGATGTGCGGTCGCGCTGCGCCGCGCTCCGCAGTTGTTGGTTGTGCTGTCCCTTGGTCTGATTTCCAACGCCGTGCGCTGTCTTGGGCAAGCGATCCGGCCATGGCTGACTCGAGCCAAGTGGCTGCCTGGCTTCTTGCCGTCCTACAGCAAGGCGGATTACCCATGGGCATTCCCGTTTTCCGCGTTTGTCGCCAACAACACGCTGCTGTTCAGCGCCGTCGCGGCGGGTCTGGCAATGGTTATCCCGTTAGCGCTGTTTATTCATAATATGCGTATAACGGAGCTATATAATAACCCCGCGCAGCATCGCAAGCTCAAGTCGATCTGCCGGCGGAATCGACGCCAGGCGACGACGGTCGCCGTCTGCTTTGTTCTGTCAATTATGAATTTAACGGTGGTTAAGGCCTATGACAGCCGCGTTATCGAACTCTCCCCGCCGGAGGCGTACGTGATTGCCGACGGTAATGTATGTATACCGCTGACACAGCTTGAAGACGGCCATCTCCACCGATTCGAATACACAACCGAAAGCGGCGTTCAAGTCCGTTGGATTATAATAAAGAAACCCGGCTCAGCGTCCTTTGGCGTGGGGTTGGACGCCTGCGAGGTATGCGGCGACGCCGGTTACTTTGAGCGCGGCGGACAGGTGGTATGCAAACGTTGCGACGTAGTGATGAATATCAACACCATTGGTTTTAAGGGCGGCTGTAATCCGATTCCTTTGGAATACCAGGTAGCGGACGGACAGGTGACGATCCCGCTCCAGGCCGTGCTCGACGGTGAGAAAGAATTCAAATAAGGAAGAGGCGGGCGTATGTATTTCAGGATGATAAAGGGCGCTCTTTTCCGCCAAAGGGGAAAGATGCTGCTGATTGCCTTCACGATCGCGCTGGGCGCTTCACTGGCGACCGCCATGTTGAATACCATGCTCGACGTGGGTGATAAAGTGAACAAAGAACTGAAAACTTACGGCGCGAATATCATCGTCAAACCCAAGGACTCTTCCTTGCTTGGCGATATTTACTACGTGGAAGGCGAGGATGGCGCTGAACTGAACAGATCATACCTGTGGGAGGATGAACTGGGTAAGCTGAAGACCATCTTCTGGGCGTTTAACATTGTAGATTTCGCGCCTTTCCTCAATATGCAGGCCGACATGCCCGATGGCGGCTCCGTCAAGGTTGTCGGCACATGGTTCAACCACCATCTGGATTTGCCCACGGGCGAATCGTTGGACGCGGGCGTTACCGGGTTGCGCAGTTGGTGGGATATAACGGATGGCGCGTGGATAGACGAAAAGACGTCTGGCGCGAACGGCGTGATGATAGGCGCCTTGCTGGCTCAGCGTCTTCAATGGGAAGCGGGCAGCCAGTTTACGCTGGTCGGCTCAGCCGCTTCTAGCGAGGTGACCGTGGTCGGTATTTTTGACGCGGGTGGCGACGAGGATGAGCAAATCTACGCTCCGATCGACCTTGTGCAGACGTTGTGCGGCCTGGACGGCAAGGTGGCGTCCATCGAGGTAAGCGCCTTGACCACACCGGATAATGATCTGGCTCGCCGCGCTGCCCAGAATCCGGCGGCCCTGTCCATCCGCGACTATGAGACGTGGTACTGCACCGCTTATGTGAGTGCTATTTGTTACCAAATCCAGGAGGTCGTCACAGGATCCGTCGCGTCCGCCGTGCGGCAGGTGGCGGATTCCGAAGGAGCTATTCTTGACAAGACCCAGCTGTTGATGATCCTGATAACCGCCCTTAGCTTGGTCGGTTCCGCGCTGGGGATATCCAATCTGGTCACAGCCAGCGTGATGGAGCGTTCGCAGGAGATTGGTTTGCTGAAAGCTATCGGCGCGCGTGATCGTTCCATAACCAGCATGGTATTGACTGAAATATTGATCACCGCGCTTATAGGCGGAGGGGTCGGTTACTTCCTGGGATTCGGCTTCGCTCAGCTGATCGGGCGCAGTGTGTTCGGGTCCGCGATTGAGATGAAAATCATGGTCGTTCCCATCGTTGCGGTACTGATCGCGTTGGTGACTTTTGCGGGCAGCCTTCCGGCGATACGCATGGCGCTGCGCCTGGATCCGGCGGAGGTGCTGCACGGCAGCAAAGCGTAATAGCCGCGGCGCTATGGAGAAAGGTCGGTTCAAGATATGAACAGGAGAAAGATGTTCCTGCGGATGATTACCGCGTCCCTGCTGCGGCGGCGTTCGCGTATGCTGGTGGCGCTGCTGTCCATCGCAATAGGCGCGACCATTTTGTCAGGGCTTGTTACCATTTACTATGATGTGCCGCGCCAGATGGGCGCGCAGTTCCGCAATTACGGCGCGAATATGATTCTGCTGTCAGACGACGGCGCAACGTTGACGACATATTATTTTCTGCAAGCAGCTGTATCCCCGTGAGAGA
>JAITDK010000324.1 GCA_031282605.1 Oscillospiraceae bacterium | reverse complement strand
CGGGAGTGCGGTTCGGGATAGGCTGCGCTTTACAACCGAGGTGTCGGGCATCTGGCTGCCGGAGGGAATCAGCGGCGTTCCTTTGGACGACGGCGAAACCGGCGCCGATACGGCGTGGCAGCGTATGCGTGGATTGGCGAAAAACAGCGGCATGCCTGTGATCCGCTTGGCGAACGTACCAGGCGGCGATCTTTACGTCCACGGCGCGAATTTCACGTTCATAAGCGGCGGCGCTGCTGGGCTTACGATCCCGCTTGACGGCATAGATGGCGATTTAATTACGGTGGGCGAAGGATTCGGTATTCCGAATATGATGGAGATGCTGGGCAAGGTACGTGCGGGAGACAAAGTTAAGCTGGATAATTCCAATTATATCGCGGCTCAGACATATCACCGTCACCAACTGCCCGACGATAGTTACGACGGTTTCAGACAATATCGCGACGAGAACGGAGAGCCTCTTTATCCTCAGCGTCCCATGTTGATAGGCCCGATTATCTCATTGGGGGGCTGTGGAAGCGTACAGTCAGGCAAATACAACAGTAAAGCCATTGTCTGTGCGTCCCTCATGGATGAATCCGCGCTGCCATGGCAGCCGGATTGGTATCGGCGGCGAGTCAAGGAGGCGAACGGAGGCGACGAGAGCGGCGTATTTCGCCTATGGTTTACCGAAAACGCTCTTCATCATGACGGTGAGCGCACTGCAGATGATCTACATACTGTCAGCTATTTAGGGGCTTTACATCAGGCGCTGCTATCGGTCGCCGATTGGGTCGAGCGCGATGTCGTTCCGCCGGAGAGCACGGTCTATATCATCAAGGATGGTCAGCTAAGCGTACCAGAAACAGCCGCCCAGCGCAAAGGCGTGCAGCCGACCGTAAAACTCACGGTCAACGGCGGCGACTGCGTCCGCGTCAATGTCGGTGAATCCGTACGTTTCGTTGCCAGTGCACAGGTTCCGCCAGGGTGCGGTCGGTTACTATCAATCGAGTGGAGTGTCGATGGTGACCAGAATTATCCCATAAAGGGATCCTTCGCGAACCTGGGCGACGATGGCACAAGCGGCGAGGCTGAGTTATCCCACACATACCAGACCCCTGGCGATTATTTCGCGGTAGTCCGTGTCCAATCCGGCTTGCGGAGCGACGACCCATTTGTGAGGATCGCGAACCTATGCCGCGTACGCGTAGTTGTCGGATAATATCCATTATAATTAAGGAGGGAACGACATGACCGCCAAAGCCGCGATGCCACCCGTTCAACCCAACGAGGTCAAGCACCCAATAGGCGCGGGCAAAATGTTCGCTTGGCAAAGCCGCGCCATCTCAATTGGCGCGAACTTGATGATATTCGGTTTCCTGTCGCTGTATTGCACCGACTACATGGGTATATCGGCGGGGTTAGTCGGTCTGCTCCTGATGGTCAGTAAGATATTCGACGGCTTCACTGACCTCATCGCGGGATACATCGTGGACAGGACGAACACGAAACTTGGGCGTGGACGTCCATACGAACTGTGCATCATTGGCGTATGGCTGTGCACATGGCTGATGTTCAGCTGCCCGCCCGCGCTATCCGTCACGCTCAAGTGCGTGTGGATATTTCTGATGTACGTACTTGTGACGTCCATATTCACGACATTTCTAAATGCCAGCCAGACCGTATATATGGTTCGTGCGTTCAAACATCGCGACCAGTACGTAGCGATATCATCATACGGCTCAATAATCACAATGTTAGCGGTCGTAGCCGTCAACGTCACGCTACCAATACTTACGGAGCGGCTAGCCACGTCGCCACAGGGCTGGAGTTCCATGGCGCTTATCTACGCTGCGCCGCTGGCGATCATCGGCATCATGCGGTTCATATTTATTAAAGAGACGAACGATGTCGACGCTAAGAGCGACGAAAAGGTGAGAATCAAAGACGTGATCCTCGTTCTCAAGACGAACAAATATATCTACATAATCGCGCTGGTGACCCTCGTGTATAACTTCGTGCTAAACATGGGCATACTGCAGTATTACTTCAGGTACATCGTCGGGAACATCGAACTGATGGGCGCGATGGCGGCCATCCAGATGATAGCGATTCCGCTTGTGTTCATATTCCCTAAGTTCATCAAACGATACTCGGTGACTGCGCTGATCGCGTCCGGCGTCGCGCTGGTCATACTCGGCTACATCGTTAATTTCATAGCGTATGATAACTTCCCGCTGCTCGTGGTCGGTCAGATCATCATCGGCGCAGGCAACGTGCCTATGAGCATGATGATCGGGCTGCTTATCATAGACTGCGCGGAGTATAATGAATGGAAGCGGCAGCCGCGCCTTGAAGGCACAATGACCAATATCAACGGTTTCGCGCAGAAGGTCGGTTCCGCGTTCGGCGCGGGCGCAATGGGGCTGTTATTAAGTACGACGGGTTACATCGGCGCCGCAGAAACGCAAATCGGCTCCGCAATGACGATGATCCGAATGTTGAACAGCTTAATTCCGGCTGGGTTGTTCGTGCTGGTTCTGATAGCGTTGCGCTTGTATAAACTGGAGACACAGATGCCTGTGATCCGCGAGGAGAATGTCCGCAATAGATCTGCCGTCATAACCGGCGAACAATGAAAGGCGGAATAATATGGATAAGTATAAGGATGCGGCCTTACCTGTTTCAGAGCGCGTGGACGACCTGCTCTCAAGGATGACACTGGATGAGAAACTTGCTCAGATCACATGCGTGATGGCCGCCATGGGATTTTTCGTCGGTGATAAAGAACAGATCATGCGGGATGGCGTCGGTCAGATCAGTACGCTGTGCGGCTGCTTTACGAAAGAGATGAACGCCGCATTGGTAAACGATACGCAGAAGTTCCTTCTTGAGAACACTCGCCTCGGAATCCCCGCGATGTTCCACGTCGAGACGCTCTCGGGAGCGCAGTCGGCGGGTGCGACGAGCTATCCCATTCCGATTGGACTAGCAGCTACGTTTAACCCCGCTCTCATTGAGAAAATGGCGGACGGCATCCGCGAAGAGATGACCGCCTTGCGTATGAAGCTGGCCTTCGCCCCCGTGATGGATGTCGCTCGTGACCCGCGTTGGGGCAGGACATGCGAGACGTACGGCGAGAACGCTACGCTCGCAAGCGCGATGAGTGTCGCTTATGTTAAAGGCCTTCAGGGTGGCGACCTGCGCGAAGGCGTCGCCGCCACCGCGAAGCATTTCGTTGGGTACGCGATGGGCGAGGCGGGCATGAACATCGCAGGTGCGCATTTAGGGCGGCGCGAGATTCGCGAGGTTTACACTAAGCCGTTTGAGGCGGCTATCCGTCTGGTGAACCTTGAGTGCGTTATGAACGCATACCACGTTATCGACAATGTGCCTATGGCGGCAGGTAAAGAGTATCTGCGCGGTCTGTTACGCGGCGAACTGGGTTTTGATGGCCTTGTGGTTTCGGACTATGCGTCGATCGATAAGCTGTTCGACGTCTATCATATAGCGGAAGATTATACACAGGCTGGCATTATGGCCTTGAAAGCGGGTATTGACGATGAAACGCCAAACCGCCTTTGCTACGCCGACGGTATGAAGCGGGCTGTGGAAAGCGGCGATCTAGATATTGCCTATATAGATGAAGCTGTACGCAGAACGTTATCGCTTAAGATGCGCCTGGGTTTGTTTGAGAACCCGTTCGCCGATATAGAGAAGATGAACGCCATCTATCAAAATAAGGATGCGCTGGAAACCGCGCTTAATCTTTCGAGAGAGAGTATTGTTCTGTTGAAGAACGAGGGCGCTTTACTCCCGCTGGATTTTGGCAAGTTGAAGAAGACCAGCTATTAAATGTCAATGAGCCGAATGAAAAAATTGGGGGGGGTGAACGGAGGAACGAGATTCCGCTCTGCGGAGCGGGAGTTTAACGCATTGG
>JAITDK010000195.1 GCA_031282605.1 Oscillospiraceae bacterium | reverse complement strand
CCGAAGCCGGTAGATTGTGTATCACGATGGTCCAGGCGAAGCCTGGTCAGGTTTCGAAAGGGCGGATAGCCCTTCGCAGGGTCTGGGACAGAGTCCCAGGCTCCCCGCAGGGACGTTCCCTCGTTCCCACGTCCCATCGTTCCAACTCCTGCGCCCCGCCAGTGTAAATACTATACTGGAATAATCATCTCCCGTCATAGTGGCGGGGCGCCACAAACTTAAAGCGCATTCGATCCGCAGATCGAACAGCGTCCCGCCGCAGCGAATAGCCGAACGCTACGCCATTAACCATTCGGCGCATCCTCCGTTGATCCAGCCTCCGCCGGATCGCTCGTTTTATACAACCGATAGCCGCCAGACTCGAACACCAGCGCGTACGCCTTCGCTATCTCGTCCTCATCCATGCCCGGTATGGCCTTCTCGTAATCGCCCACCAGAATATATGAGACGTCATTATCCTCAATAACATACCTAGAACCCACCGGATTGATGTAAAACCTTACCACGTCGTCGGCCTTCTCCTGGTAATCCAGCCCATGGAAGTAGAGAAACACAGACGGCCCGCAAACGACCTTGCGTCCCGCAACCGCGCTGACGGGGTTATTATGATTGACGGCGGTGAGTATGACGGCATCCGGCGGGGTGTTGTCCTCTACGTAGCGCGCTACGGCCATCGCGTTGGCGGAATACAGCTCATATTCGCTCATACCTTCGCGAATAACGGAAAGAACGCCGGATGTTATCGAAACCAAAACAAACGCGACGGCCATTATCCCTCGCGCCCTAATCCCTTTCAACCGCTGATAAACCCTTGCGCCGAACGCAAGCGCGCACGGCAGGATGATCAGATACCACACGTAGAACAACTTATTATTGTCGTAGTCATTCGGTTGAAACTCGATCAATTCAGCCGCTATAAATATCAAAAACGCGCCGACCGCAACCGGCCTGTGCTCGCGAGGCATGTCGAACAGCATCAGAATTACCAACAGCATCGGCGGGCCGACATTCTTTATCCAGAAATACAGATACGAATCACGCAATCCCCCGCCAGTGCCGTTCACCCAATTGAAATGGAGGCGGACAAACCCATCCGCCGAAGACTGTTCAAACGTGAACGCGATCAACTGAGGCAACGCCAGGGTCAAGGTTATCGCAAGATAAACAACGCAAGACAAGGTCAGCGAACCCTCCCTGCGCTCCGCACAACTCCAACCCAGGTATCCCGCGCTGAACAACCCCAAAGCCAGAAATGAGTGCGTATGCACCAGCGGCATTCCGCCCGCGAACAATCCCGCCGTTATCGCTGCGCGCCAAATCCGCTTCTCTTTGGGCAGATCAATCACCAGCGACAGCGCGGGAAGCAGCAAGACCCATCCGCTCAGGAACGTTCGCTGCGGCAGCCACATATCTACCAGCAGGTTGCTCCAGCGGATGTTCACTTCGGTCAGGTTTGCCGGCGCGCGGTAGAATTCGGTGAATATGTCCAGGAAACGCGACGGATCCTCGCCGATCAAATCCCACGAATACAGGAAACCAAAGCCGCCGCAGAACACTAGCAGCAGCAGCGTCAACGCGGAAACCTTCTCACTGCGAGTCAGCTGCCAGGCAAGCAGCAGTATCCCGGTGAACACCAGCGCGCACATTAGAGTGCCGGGTATGATGAACGACCAGCGCAGCGGCATACCCCACAGCATCAGCGACGTGGAGAGCGTATCCATCAGGAACGGATAGGCCAGACGCGTGCCTGGCAGAAGCGCGTACTCGGGCGGGAACGACGCGTTTCGCAGGCTGGTGGCTATAGATAGGTGCAGACTAAGATCGCCGTAAGTGGATTGCCCCGCGTACAGCGCGTCGCCGACGGGGCGCAGGGTATGCGTATATTGCAGATACGCGGCTACGACCGTAAGCAGCGGAACGATTCCGACGAACGCGCGGACGGGTTCGGCCTCGCCCTTGACGGCTTCTTTTATGGATCGTCTTCCGCGCCTTAACAGAACGATCCCGCACGCGCACGCTATAACCGCAAGCGCACCCAGCGACGCCCATTGAGCATCCATCGTGAAATCCAGCCTGAACGCGAACAGCGCGGGCAGCCACATGAACAGCAGGAGCCCCGCCGCGCAGCCGAACCATCCGCGCCACAATACCCCGCGATCCGGGAACAACGCCCACGCGGCGGCGCATCCGGTCAACAGATACGCCGCCAATATCAAACCCGCCGCCATACGCTAAGCCACCGATTCCGCCCCGGCGGTCAGCGCCTGCTGGTTGATGGGGATCAGGCGCTCCTTGCCCGCGCCGAGCGTCTGCCGCAGCGCGTCTAGAAGGCTGTCCATAGGCAGCAGATTAGTCAGCGCGTTGAACGCGCCCAGCATTACCATGTTCGCCACACGCGCGTTGCCTATCTTAACCGCGATATCGTTGCACGGCACGGCGTATATCTTCACGTCGGAACGCTTCGGTTCGACGTCGATCAGCGAACTGTTATACAGCAGAACGCCGCCCGGCGTTATCGACGGCTCAAACTTATCCAGCGACGGTCGGTTCATCAGTATGGCCACGTCTGGTTCAGCGACTAGCGGCGAGCCGATCGGTTCGTCCGCGAGAATCACGCCGCAGTTCGCCTCGCCGCCGCGCATCTCCGGACCGTACGACGGCATCCAGCAGACCTCCATATCCTCATGCATACCCGCCTTGCTGAGCAGTTGACCCATCAGAAGCACGCCCTGACCGCCGAATCCCGCGATCAATATGCGTTTTTCCATTATGCCGCCCCCTTTGCCGAGTCCTTGTAGACTCCCAGAGGATAGTAGGGTATCATATCGGACGCGACCCACTTGAGCGATTCCGACGGCGTCATACCCCAGTTAGTCGGGCACGTCGAGAGCAGTTCGACCATCGAGAACCCCGCGCCGCTGAGCTGTGTCTCGAACGCCTTGCGTATGGCCTTCTTCGCGTCGAGGACATGCTTCGGGTCATGCACGGATGCGCGCGCGACGTACGCGGAACCATCCATCTGCGCGATCAGCTCGCTCATACGGATGGGTTTACCACACAGCTCTTCCTTGCGGCCATATGGGGAAGTGGTAGTCACCTGCCCGATGAGCGTAGTCGGGGCCATCTGGCCGCCGGTCATGCCGTATATGGCGTTGTTGACGAATATTGTGGTGATCTTTTCGCCGCGTCCCGCCGCGTGCATGATCTCGGCCATGCCGATGGAGGCTAAGTCGCCGTCGCCCTGATACGTAAATACGACGTTATCCGGATGAACGCGCTTTATCCCGGTCGCGACGGCGGGCGCGCGGCCGTGCGCGGCCTGCATCATATCCACTGCGAAGAAGTTATACGCAAACACCGCGCATCCAACCGGCGCGACGCCTATCGTCTTGGCTTGAACGCCCAGATCGTCGATAGCCTCGGCGACCAGCCGATGGATAATGCCGTGGGTACAGCCGGGACAGTATGTCAGTATGTCGTCGGTCAGGGACTTGGGCTTCTGAAAAACGACCGCCATTATATCGCCTCCTCTAGCGGATTGCGCGGATCGGCCGCTCCCGCGGCTATGCGTATCTGATGAAGCACGTCGCGAACCGCGGGCACCATGCCGCCTGTACGCCCATAGAACAGGACTGGTTTGCGTCCCGCAACGGCCAGCCTCACGTCGTCGATCATCTGCCCGGCGCTCATCTCAACCGTGAGGAACGCCTTCGCCGTTTCGGCGGCTTTGGCGATCGGATCGGACGGGAACGGCCATAGGGTGATCGGGCGGATCATCCCCGCCTTGATGCCTTCGGCGCGCGCCATGCGTATAGCGCTGCGCGCAATGCGCGCGACTGTGCCGTACGCGACTACCACCAGATCGGCGTCGTCGACCAGTTCCGCGCCATAATCCATCTCGGCGGACTCGATCTGCGCGAACTTCTCCTGAAGCATGATGTTGTGCCGCTCCAGCACAGAGGGATCGATATAGAGGGAATTGATTATCGCGCGAGGACGCGTTCCGTCCCAGCCGACAGCCGCCCATGGTTTGTCAACGTTGTTGATCTCAATGGAATCCGGCAGGTCGACCGGCTCCATCATTTGGCCGATCATACCGTCGCCCAGTACGATTACCGGCGAGCGGTACTTGTCCGCCATGTCGAACGCCTTCTGAGTCAGCGTGACGGCCTCGCCGACCGAAGACGGCGCGAACACCGGTATCCGATAATCGCCGTGACCGCCGCCCCGCGTCGCCTGGTAATAATCCCCTTGCGACGGCTGGATCGAGCCTAGCCCCGGTCCGCCGCGCATGATATTCACGATCACGCATGGCAGCTGCGCTCCAACCAGATAGCTGATCCCCTCCTGCTTCAGGCTGATGCCCGGGCCGGACGAACTGGTCATCACCCTCGCTCCAGCCCCCGCCGCGCCGTAGACCATGTTGATCGCGGAAACCTCGCTCTCCGCCTGCAGGAACGTGCCTCCTACCTGGGGCATACGTTTGGACATGTATTCGGGTATTTGATTCTGCGGCGTGATGGGATAGCCGAAGAAGTAACGACATCCGGCGCGGATGGCCGCCTCCGCTATCGCCTCGTTCCCCTTCATCAATAACTTAGCCATTCGTTCACTCCTATCGCTCTACGGCAATGACGCAATCGGGACACATCCGCGCGCAGAACGCGCAGCCGATGCACGCCTCGGGCTGCAGCGCAGCGGCGGGCCTATACCCCTTCGCGTTCAACGTGTTCTTGTCGAACCCCAGAACCTTCTTTGGACAGACCTCTATGCACAGGCCGCAGCCCTTGCACCGGTCGGACAGGATGGTTAGTTTCGCCACTTGAATCGCTCCTTTGGCTGATTCGTATAATATGGGTTGCGCATGTACAACCGCATTAGTATAACCATTTTTTGCGGGGGAGTCAAGACGGGCGGGAATAAGCCGGGATAGCGGGGTTTACCGAGAGATCCGCGTCCATTTTTTACCCTGATTACGGAAGGAACCGACGACTTGCTTCCCGAATATTCTGCGGTAATCAGTCGAACGCGTCGCGTTAATCGGGAATAATACGCGGATTCATATTAGGGGGGCATCATGACGGATACTCGCGGCTCAACGATCATCGATTCATTCGACAGCGACCGCGAAGCGATTATCAGCGCGTCGCATATGAACGAGGCTATAGAAGGATTTCCGGAAGTGGCTGTAGTGACGTTCGCCAGTCAAACCATCGCCGTCGCACGGGAACGGCTAAACGCTGTGCATATCAGCGATATGCACAGAAACACAGGACTCAATGTCTACTGCGTAGGATACAAAGGTAAAAAAATCGCGCTCTACTACACGGGAATCGGCGGTCCGGCGGCGGCGGGATACATGGAAGACGTAATCGCGAAGGGCGCGCGTAAGTTTGTGTTCTATGGCAGTTGCGGCGTGCTGAACCAGGAAATCGTCGAGAAGTCGTTGATTGTTCCCACGGAAGCGTATCGCGACGAGGGCACGAGTTATCACTACGCGCCTCCAAGCACTTACATCAAGGTAAAGACGGCCGATCGCCTCGCGTCTATACTTGAGGAATTGAATATCCCGCATGTCTGCGGCAGAACATGGACTACCGACGCAATATACCGCGAAACGCGCGGCAATATGAAAAAACGCAAAGACGATGGCTGTTTGACAGTCGAAATGGAATGTGCGTCAATCATGGCAGCCGCACAGTTTCGCGGCGTGGACTGTTACCAGTTTCTATACGCCGCCGATAGTTTGGACGCGTTGGAGTGGGATTCACGCACGCTGGGTAAGCTTACCGACGACCATCGGGTAAGCTTCCTGCGCATAGCGCTTGAAGTAGCAGCGAGGGTATGATCGTGAGGGGTTTCTGTGTTTGTAGTTTAGCATGAGTTCTATAAAGAATGGCGAGGAATCGCGGTTTGCGTCGCGTAATCCCCGGTTGTCCGCTGCGGCGGGACGCTGTTCGATCTGCGGATCGAATGCGCTTTAAGTTTGTAGCGCCCGCCACAATAGCGTAAGTCGTCAACTTCTTTATAGCGTTTTTACTGGCGGGCGCAGGAATTGGAACGCGGGAACGTAGGAACGGGGGAACGTCCCTGCGGGGAGCCTGGGACTCTGTCCCAGACCCTGCGAAGGGCTATCCGCCCTTTCGAAACCTG
>JAITDK010000191.1 GCA_031282605.1 Oscillospiraceae bacterium | reverse complement strand
TGACTTACTTCATCGATAAAGACGGTATAATCAGGATTACATGGCCGGGCGCGCTGACGGGCGACACGCTCGATACGTTGCTGGACATGATGGCCGCGTTGGATCGCTGACAGAATATTGCAATGCATAGTGATAACAGGGCTGCCGATTGGCAGCCCAATTTTATTCCCTCAAACGTTTGAGCGCTTCGCGCACCTTGGGCTGCAAGCGTATCCAAACGGCGGCGGAATTTCTCTGAATACGCCGATATAAATCGGCAATCATAAACGCGGCCTCTCGAATCGCGGCGACGTCTTCCGCGTCGCTCCCGCACTGTTCGGTAGCTTCGATCAGCGACCCGACCATGGACGCCAGCATCCGATCCCTCTGCGCGGGATGGTCGACGACACTCAGCCGCGAATAGAACGCCCGCGCCGTCTCCACCCATCCAGGCAGCGAATCACGGCAAGATTCATAACATGATTCGGCAGAAGCCGACTCTTCGCGCAAGCCATGCAGATACAGCGGCAAGGCGACGTACGCCATCCTTGATCCGTACGCAGGCCATAACGCCAGGCCATACGCCTCGTTATCCGCGTTCAACAGATACAGATCGTTATCCTGAACGAAACGCTTACGCAGCAGCATACCCTCGGCGGCATATCGGATAGTAACGCGCGGCTGCAATCCGCCGCCTAATTCCGCTGAATCAATCAACACATCGCTTGAAAACCGCCGCTTATGCTGCTTTCCGTCCTCCATATAGCCGCACACTACCAGGTCGGCGTTCTTTATCGCAGCCGCTCTATGCATCTTTTCGCAAAAATCCGGATCCAGCTGATCGCCGCTGTTCAGGAAGGCGACATACTCGCCCTTCGCGGCGTCAATACCGCGGTTGCGCGCCTCGCCCCGACTCACGCCCATGGGCGCGTCCACAATACGGAACGTTTGTGGGTACGCCCGCGCATACTCATCCATGACCGCGACGTCAACGGACCCGGACGACGCGTCGCCCACCATCACAACCTCAATAGCGCACATCGTCTGATCGTAGCAGCTGTTCAGCGCAAGGCGCATAAGCGATCCGTCGCTGTCTCGCTCATCAGGCGCGGGTATCACTATTGAGACCAACACCGCATCATCTTCGCTTTCCGACCGTAAAACGGATTCATCGCCGGATTCGTAATCGACCGCGCGTTCGACGGCATACCTGGGCGCGGCGAGCGGCTCATCCAGCGGACTCGGCGCGTCGCCTCCCATAGCGGCCACGTCATACAGCGCGCGGGCCAGTACGTCGGCGGACGACGTGATCCGCTCCTGAGTTTCGGCGGCGCATGAGTCGTCGATGATTCGCGGCGTCGCGCTCGCGAGACGCGCGTTGTTATTACTGGCGGCAGACTCGCCCGTCCCTGTGACGCCGCCGATAGGCTGTACGTCAGTTTGCCCTGAGCCCGCGCCGCCTTTCGACGTCGTCTGGACGCATCCGCTGAACGGATCCCTCTGCGACCGCAGGCATTCGGGCACCAGCGTACTCGTAACGCAGCACAGCGAACAGGCCAGCGGCTTGCTGACCCTCGCGACGCGATCCATCACGTCGCCTACACTGCGGTTGATGCCGGGGAAATCATCGACCTCGCCGCTCTCGAGCGTATCGCCGACTATCTGCGCCTCTATGTCGGATATGCCGTTGACCGTGCGCTGCATATTGGCCAGCGACGACATCAGGTTTAGTATGGACGTCAGCATGGACGAGGATATCCCGCTGGTTTGCGCCGGCGAGGTATCGGCCGACGCCGCGTTCGGTTCGTCATAGGATTCCCCGTCAAACCAGCCGCCGTCTGAATACAACGGCGCGTTTATCTCAAAAGGCGCGTTTCCCATGAACAAACCCTCCAAACCTATCCATCCCTGCAGTCCATAACGGGGCTGCCTCTCATGGCAGCCCCATTGTTCCAGTTGATCAGCTGGTGTATCCCATGCTTTGCGCGGCGATATTCAGATAAGGATTCGAGGTCGAGGCATAGCCTTGCGCCTGTGCGCCGTACCCGGGCATGGCGAAGCCGCCGCCCTGCATACCGCCGTAACCCGCCATACCTCCATAACCAGCCGGGCTGCCATATCCCATGGAGCCTGCGTATCCGCCATAGCCGCCATAACCGCCATAGCCGTAGCCGAACGGCGTGAATCCGCCGCAGCCGCATTGCTTGCCCCGACAGCCTTGCCAGAACGGGAATGATGGATATCCGCCAAAGTGACCGCCCCAACAGCCGGGAGCGCCCGGATAACCCGGATATGGGAATCCCGGGAACCAGGGATAGTGCGGGTACTGCGGCTGATCGGGATCCTTTACCAACTCCTCTACGACGCATCCCTTGGCGTCGGGGTTATACGACGCGTTATCGGCGCACGAGCCGTTGGCTCCCGGCGCGAGCGCGCAGTCGAGCGTTTTATCGTTGGCGACAGTACCGGGCGGGCAGCTGCCGTCGCAGCGCCGCGAGTATACGCAGCCGCCGAACACATCGCTATAATGCATACCCGGTGGGCAGCGATGCGCGCAGCCATATCCGAACCCAAATTGTTCCGCCATAATTGTCAGTCCTTTCCAGTAGGTTGCTTATATCACCATTTGGTCCATACACATTTGTCACCCACGCGGGTGTATCCTGGCGCGCATGTGGAGTTCGCGCCGGGATAATAACAGTTCGATACGGTGCCGTAACCGTTCTTGTGATGCGTGGGGTATTGCTTGGCGCATCCGCAGCCGCTCATCACGGGCGCGGCGCACGGCGAGGCGTGACACAGCGCGGGAGCGACTGGTATGCACGCGTCCCACAGCGCGCTGAACCGGAAGCCCGGCGGGCAATGCGGCATACACGCATGCCCCTGCCTGCGATAGCTCGACACATAGCCGGGGAAATATCCGGGACAGCAGGCGGGGTTATACCCCGAGGCCAGCACGGAATCTATGCCGTAGTCCACGCCGCCAGCCTTGGATTTCGCGCCAAGCGCGACGACCGACGCGTCCAATTGCCTGGCTTTGGCCTTGACGCTGACGGTGTCCTCGGCCTGCTCTCGATGGGGCGGCGCGGCGGCCGAGGTTGGCGTTATAGTTGTCGCCGCTCTTGATTCCGCGGCGTTATCACGCTCTTGGGTCGGATATTCAATCCCGTCTTCCATATGATCCCATCCGTAAATGTCGGGATCCATTCGTAAAGGTTCCATGTATTCCCTCCAGCGGCGCCCAGTTTCTGACTGTCCAGGCATTTCGCGATAGGCCCGCTACTGGTACGGTATGCCGACGCGAGAAATGTGTGCAGATGTGTGGGATGCATTCGAGGACTTGCCCTTCTATTATCCAGCAACAGGGGCGGCGAGACAGGGGGGATAGGGGAGACAGGAGAGACAGGAGAGATAGTAACGCTCGCCGGCAGAACCTCGCGCCCGACCGGGGCATAAGATACAGCAAATCAACCGGGGGGAGCGGATGTATCATGCAAGGACGGGTAATGATATCGGACGCGGCGAGCGGCCTGCTATCCGCACATACGCCGGTGGATCTGACGCAGATGCATTCAGTGAGACTGGACGCCAGTCCCGGCTGCCTGTACGCGCGGGGCGGGTTCCTTTATTGCGCCGTAATGCCGGGCGATTCGGAGCCGAGCATACTGCGGCTTAACCTGGCCGATTTCACGGCCGATCGCGAGTACGCGGCCGGCGCGGACGTGGAGCGTATGTTCCTGTCGTATGACGAAACGCGGCTGTACGCGCTGCTAAGCGGCGCGGACACGGTATTGATGATAGACGCCGAAACCGGCGAATGGCTAATGAGCGCGCCCGTAGGGGTGAGTCCAAGGGATATGCGGATGGATCGATCAGGAAGGCGGCTGGTCGTCGCCGGCGGGGCGTCGGGCAGTGTGATAGTGCTGGACGCCGATACATTCGAGACGCAGGCCGAATACCCCGTCGACGGTACGGCGGTCGGGGCGTTCTTCGCGGCGGACGGATTGGTAACGCTCGCGGAGAGCGCCGACTATGAGCCGTTCTCCGTAGTGGGAATCATACCCGAACATCACGGCGGCTATGAACCGATATGGGAACTGCCCGGTATGCCGTCCTGCATGACGATGGGCATGAACGGTCTGCTGGTCGGTCACTTGAACACGATTACATTGCTGAACCTGCAGCACCGCGAAACGCGCTGGCGAATGATCGTGCAGGGTTTGCCGGACAACATAACGCCGATCGGACGGTTGGCGTGCTATATGGATCGTCTGACGGGCAGGGTTGGCGTGGTAGATTGTTTTCAGCCAACGCTGATGAGCGTAATCCGCAAGGGCGAGCCGTCTGGCCTCACTTGCCTATGATTCATAATTGCATACACCTAAGCTTGCTCTAACGCGTAATAATATACTGTATACTGCTTGACGCGTGAAATCCGCGGCGGATTCGCGATGGATTTTATGTGTCAAGCAGTATAACCTTCTTTCGTTGGGAGGGTTAATCAATGCCGCATCAGAACCCCTCGGACAGCTCCGCCGATCCCTCGTCGAAGTCAAGACGAGAACGGCGGCTTGATCTCCGAGTATTGGACGCAGAGACCGGCGACGGAATCCCCGCCGTTCAGGTGGAGCTGCACCAGGATGGGCGGCGCGTCGCAGCCGCGCGTTCCGATGAGGAAGGACGCGCGGCATTCGCGCCGCTCAAACCGGGCGCCTACCAGGTCATTCAAGCGTCATACCCTAAGCAGATGACAGGGATCTCGGCGAAACCTGTCGTTCAGGTAGGCAAAGACGGCTCGCTCCATCTGGGCAGCGAACCGATTCGCGAGATTAGGATGCTTAATTTTCATTTAAGGCATTAATGCGGTTTAAGGCATTAATACGGTCAAGGCCTAACCTGACCAAAACAAAAACAAGGGCGATCCTCGGACCGTCCTTGTCTGTTTAACGTAAGCTCGGCGGCGTTGGCATTAAGCCGCCTGTTCCGGCTCCAGCATGGTCGTCAGATACTCCACCGCGGCCTGCAGCTGATTATCCTTGTCGCGGTCGAGCAGCGTGTCCTCGTCGATGGCGTCCTCGTTGAGCTTAACCTCTATATCCGGCTCTATCCCCACGCCATGTATCGCCGTACCGCTGGGCGTGAAATACTGCTGGCTCGTCACCTGCATCCCGTCGCCCTCAGGGAACTCGTACACGCTCTGTATTATCCCCTTGCCAAACGTTTTCTCACCGATAATCGCCGCGGTCTTGTGATCCTTCAGCGCGCCTATCAGTATCTCGCTTGCGGAGGCGCTGTTTCCGTTGCACAGCACGACCATCGGCATGCCCAACGGCTCTCCATCCGCATAGTAGCTGACTTCCAGCCCATACCGGTCGCTTGTCGAGTAGATCAACTCATCCGAGAGCAGCGTGTTCGCGACGCGCTCGGCATAGTCGGTCAGCCCGCCCGGATTGTCGCGCAGGTCAAGCACCAGCGCCCTCATATCCTGTTCACGCAGCGCGGCCAGCGCGTCGGCATATTCCTGAGCCATCGTCCCCTCGAAGGCGTACAGGCGTATATAGCCAATGCCGCCGTCCAGCATGGAGGATTCCACATTGTTCATGTGGATGTCGCCGCGCGGCACCGTGAACATGATCTCCTCGTCGTCCCGGCGCACAGTCACCTCGACCGTCGTCCCGGCCGGACCGCCGCGCATGATCTCCACCGCCTTGTTCATTTCAAACGCGGTCACGGGCAGATCGTCCACCTGGATTATCTTGTCGCCGGAACGAATGCCGATCTCCTCCGCCGGGCTGCCCGGGAACACACGCACGATCGTCAGCGTCTGATCCACCGGATGAGCGAGTATCTGCACGCCGATGCCCTTATAGTCGCCCGACATCTGCTCGTTCATCGATATCATATCGTCCTTGGAGTAATAGAACGAATACGGATCGTCCAGCGGTTCGAACAGTCCCCTCGCGGCGCCGATCAGCAGACTGTCCGGATCGACATCCTTATAGTAGATCTGCGAGATGATCTGGCGGATCTCCTCCAGATGCTTGTACTGTTGGAGCAGTTCATACTCCTCTTGAGTGATCGAGACCGTCCCTTCACCAGCAAAGGCCACCGCGCACACGCCCAGCGTGAGCGTCAGCGCCGCCGCAATGATAATGAATCGCCGGAACATACCGCGTATCTGCTGGGTCATTCACATCCCCCATTCAACAGTATAGCCCACGGGGTCAACGTATAAGCGCAGGCTGGTCGCCGCCGCTCTTGCCCAGCAGGAACAGCATACGGAACGTTATCGCGTCGTCAAAGTGTCTTAGATCCAACCCCGTCTGCCGCTGCACCTTATCCAAGCGATAAACCAGCGTGTTGCGGTGGATATACAGCTGCCGCGCGGTATCCGACAGGTTGAGATCCTTCGCAAAGAACATCTCGATCGTATGGAGCATCTCTTCGTTGAATAGACGCGCAGACTTGCGGTTGAACATGATATGGTTATACCGCTGACCCATCTCCCTGGGTATCTCCATTAGGAACCGCTCCAGGGTCAGGCGGCGGTACAGGTACACGTTCAGCTCCGGCTTGAAAGCGTGCCCGACCTCCAACGCGCGCCAGGCTTCGCGGTAAGATTCCCCTACCGCCGAGAGCGTCGGCTTAGGCTCGCCGATCGCGGCGGTCACATGCGCGGCTACCTCGCTCAGCGCGGTCTGTTCGACGGCCTCCGCCAGTTGCTGCAGTTCGTCCAACGTCTCCACCTGAGCCATGGACTTGATCAGCGCGAGCGTATACCGGTCGATCTCGATCAGTATATCGTCATCGCCGGTGGGGATCATATCCCGCAACACCTCCAGCGCGCTGACGCGTCCTGACTGCAGCGCGTGGAACACGATCACCGTTCGCTCCAGTTCCAGCGGGACGCCGTTCTCGTGGGCGACGGTCTCCAGTTCAGGCGTAGACAGCTCGTCGCGTAGCAGGCGGCGGAACGCCTCGTTGCGATCTGTCATGGGCGACGTACTCTGGAACGAGTTCAGCAGCGACTGCACCAGCAGCGCGCAATCCACCGAAGCCGCCTCCGTTCCGTGCACGAGTATGTATGAGACGGGCGGCGTCGATACTGCCAGCCATGTTCGGTTGTCGATTACCTGCGGCCGCTTTGCGTCCAGTTCAATGGGGATCGGGATTGTCTCCACTCCCGAATCTGGGAGCACCGGACAGCCGTGTTCGTCCAACAATTGAACCACCGAGGTCAACCGCGAAAGGATCGCGTTGATTTGATCAAAGTACAGCCTATCTAACACGGGCGATTCCCCCTTCCCCTATTGCCGCGTAACGGGGCCACGGCATACCGTGGCCCCGCGATCATCAGTAATATATTCGCATAGGTTTACCGGCTCAGTATCGTCTGTTCGGTATCTTTATCGAAGAAATGCAGATGGTTCGTGTCGAACGCGACCTTGATCGAGTCGCCTGCGCGGCTGACGGTACGCGGATCGACACGGGCGATTGCGTTATCTTCCTTGCCCGAAGTCTTCAGGTACAGGAACGTTTCGGAACCCAGCAGTTCGACGACCTCGACGTTAACGTCGATCAACGCCTTGGGCGCGTTGGCCAGGAACACCTCTTCGTCGTGGATGTTCTCCGGACGGATGCCCAGCACGACCTCTTTGCCGATATACGATTCGTCGATCAGCTTGGCGACCTTGCCCTGCGGGATAAGAACCTTATTGTCGCCGAACACGGCATAGACGCTGTTGCCTTCGCGCACAAGCTTCGCGTCAAAGAAGTTCATCTGCGGGCTGCCGATGAATCCGGCGACAAAGCGGTTAATCGGGAAGTCGTACAGGTTCTGCGGCGAATCCACCTGCTGCACGAAGCCGTCCTTCATGACGACAATGCGCGAACCCATTGTCAAGGCCTCTGTCTGGTCATGCGTTACATAGATGAACGTAGTCTGCAGGCGTTGATGCAGCTTGGTAATCTCGGTGCGCATCTGCACGCGCAGTTTGGCGTCCAGGTTGGAGAGCGGTTCGTCCATCAGGAAGACCTTTGGTTCGCGAACGATAGCGCGTCCGAGTGCGACGCGCTGGCGCTGGCCGCCCGACAAAGCCTTCGGTTTGCGGTTAAGGAGGTATTCGATATCCAGGATCTTGGCGGCTTCGCGTACACGGCGCTCGATTTCGGGCTTGGGGGTCTTGCGCAGTTTCAGACCGAACGCCATGTTATCATACACCGTCATATGCGGATACAGCGCGTAGTTCTGGAACACCATCGCGATATCGCGATCCTTCGGAGCGACGTCGTTGACGAGCTTGTCGGATATATACAGCTCGCCCTCCGAGATCTCTTCAAGCCCGGCGACCATACGCAGCGTCGTGGACTTTCCACAGCCGGAAGGCCCTACAAGCACGATGAATTCCTTGTCCTCAATATCCAACGTGAAGTCGCTGACAGCGGTCACGCCGCCTGTGTATACCTTGTAGATGTGTTTAAGGGATACGCTAGCCATGATTTGACCTCCTTCAAATTCGTCATGTTCCTGACGTCTCCAAACGTCCGTCCGTTTTTCGGGTTATAACCGGCTCCAAACGCGCGGAATCGGTCTTACGACGGGGCGTCTTGCTTGGGGGATCCGGGGTTTAGGCATTACGAACTACACTACCGTTTGAAGGCGCGCTCTGAAGGTTTTCTTCATCGGTCACGGCGGCCTTCGACTTAATCTAATTATACAATGTAACGTGTCTAATTAATAGGTGCGAGTTCCGCTAAAGATTGATCGGCGACTTTGTACATTTTTTTGTATTTACGTTAAACGGCCTTAAAAAAACCTTACGCTCCAAAGGGGGACGCGTTTCCACGCGCCCCCTTTGCCTCGCTTGCGCTTGCGCGCTTGCGTTCATCATTTGATTATAGGCAGCTGTTCTTCTGCGCGCAGCTGTCGCAGACAACATTCTGCTCGAGAACCTGGGTCCTCACCTGCCGCATTGCGGGCTGCGTTACCGGTATCGTCTGTTCGGCCGCCACGTACTCTTCCACGATAGGCGCGGCGGGCGTGGCGGGGCACACGGGCTCCTCAACCATTACGAAGCGCTGCGCGCGGCGGCGCTGTATAGCGGTGCGATGTTTGACGATCTTTGGTTTCTGCACCACGGAGTACGAATACTGATACTGGCTGAACGGCCACTTACCGCACTTGTACGCCTGGATGAGTTTCTTGATCGCCCAGATGATCAGCAACGCCAGTAGAACCACCAACAGCGTAATGATTATCACGATCAGGATTTCCGGAATTGTAACGGACATGCAATTCCCTCCGGTCTCTTTATTAAGTGTGGAGGAATTCAAGTCCGAACGGGATTGCGGCGGACTAACCGCCCTTATCAACCTATGCATGACGGACATATGTGTGAATATAAAATTAATGCGTGGGGGAGAGGGAGATGGAAGGAGGGAGGGAGGCCGGCCGTGCTCCGACAGTCTGTTCCGGAACGTAATCGGTTCTTCGTCTCTCATCATCCATCCCGCTTCCCTATATCACTTCATAACTCTCCTTAGCAAAATCCACCTCGACCCCCGTGCCGTCCGCGAACGCCGTTCGCTGCACTTGCCGATCCTTAGACACGAACTCGTGCGAGATCATCTCCTGGTGTGCCACAAGGGTTTGCAGCGAGGACACAAGCTTGCATCGCTCAACGTTCTGTTTCAGCTCGTCACCCGTCAGTCCGGTATCAAGATAGCCCATGCCGCCGTTCAGCAGCGCGTGCAGGAAACCCAGCTGCCCCGGCGGTGTGCCCCACGCTCCCTTGCCCATCGACCATGGAATCAGGAAACAATCGTGATACACCAGATTCCACAACGGTACGGGTATGCCGCCCTTCGCGTATGGCGCCCAATGACAGAATACCAGGTTGCTTATCGCCCAATCGTTCGCTTCCTCCGAACTGGGCAGTATGCCGTTATCCAACAGATAATCGAAGCATTGGCCGCGCAGCGCCAGGCTCTCCCTTCTTGTGACCGTATGCCGCGGGTTTATGCACTCGTCCGGCTCGTTGCAGGTGAATACGTCCAAATACGCCGCGTCCAGCTTTATCCCGTGCTCAATGAGTTCGTTGAAGTTGCGCCTCACGTATGCCGGAGCTAACGCCGAGCATAGGTAATTCTGCCTGCCGCCAGCCCATCGAGACATCTCAAACAGCGTCCCGTCGGCCAAACGCACCGCGTTATCGGGATCATATGTTGGCGCGTCCAGGTAATAGTCGCGGTATTGATCGTGAATACCGAACATATAACCCAACTCGCGCGCGGTGTCGGCCAGACTGCGCAAACCATCCCAACCGCCTGCGGCTTCGCACGCGGGGAGGTAGTCGGGGTGCTTGTTGTCATACCCTGGTTCGCCCCAGCCGTCCAGGTGAAGGTATAATCGATCCACTCCGAGGGACTTAATTTCGCGCAGTTTGGCTTCGTGAACGGCGAACGCCGTCAAACGGTCGTTTTTTGACGGATCATCGCGGTTATAGTATGAGGAATCAGGGGAAACGTGGCTCTTGACGCCGGTATGCATCACGCTGCAACCGATCAACGCGTCGACCGACGGAAGTCTCGCGGCCTTCTGGCGCAGCGTCACCAGCTTGCCCTCCTCCTTCGCCATGGCGCGGTACGCCTTGCACAGCGCGACGTAATCGCCGCCCGCCGGAAGGAACGCAAACTCAAACGTCCGCTGCCGGGACAACACCCCCAGCGACGGCATCATGGTAGTCAGAACGCGAGTGGGCCCGCCCGCAGGATGCTCGATTTGATACGACGTATCCCACGGTTCCCGCACGACGCACAGATACGCCCCATCCGGCGAAACCATGCCGAACCACGGCATGTACGCGGTGCAGCAGGCCATCTGCCCTCCGAACGGCAGCTTCGGCGCATCCTCCGGCCAGTCTGTAGGCAGCAGGTATCCCTGCAGATTCGTAAACACGCCGTAGCTGCCGGGATCGTCGGCGATAAACGCCGCCGGCCAGCATACCTTCGCCCGCGGCGGCATATTCAGCGGCACAAAAGTACAGAGCAGCCGCCCTGTAGTCGAATCAATGGCGCAGATCGTCTCAAACGCCATATCGCTGTCCGGGAATCCCTCATAGCGCACAGAAAACCCTTGGGCGACTCCGGTACAATACGCCGATTGAGTAATGCTGGCCGCTTGATCGAAATAGACCGCCGTATCCGCAAACTGAACCGTCGGTCGGAATGACGGATCCGCGCGCCACTGCTTGTCTCCGACACGAGCGACGCATGTACAGTTGGCGCTGTCGAATACGATTTGATCGGGTTTTACAGTCTTTGGGTTCATTCTATCCCGCCTTATAACAACAATCGGAAGGGGCGGTTCATCGCCGCCCCTACGTCCATATTTCAGCAGTACAGACTATGTTACCAGCCGTACTTCTCCGCGTATTCCTTAACGACCTCCGTGCCGGCGGCATAGCCGCTCTCCAAGGCTCGGGTCTTCATCGCGGCGAACATATCGGCCACCGGATCGCTGCCGATGATGATCTGCCAGTATTCCGAGCTGAAGTTGAAGGCGGTCAGGTCGGTAACGGTGGTGTCGTCGATCAGCATCGGCCCAATCTGCGGATAGACGGGGTTCTGGTTGCGGATCGCGCGCACCTCTTCGTTGAGCGCCTTGGTTTCATCGTTATACAGATCAAAGTATTCAACGTTCGGATACGCCGCAAGCTCGAAGCCCCAGCTGGTCCAGTGCGTTACCGGGATGCTGGGATACTTGGTGGCCAGCGAAGAGGCGTTGCCGTTCTCGTCGCGGATCTTCTTGATGTTGCCGCTGGCGTCACGCTCCCAATCCTCGCCCTCGATACCCATGCGCAGCAGCTGTCCCTCTTCGGTCAGCAGGTATTCGTAGAACGCGAGGAAGCGATCCATCGCCTCTTCGGTGATGTTCGGGGAGAACATGGTCGCGACCATACAGGAGATATACGCCTCCATGCGCGGCTCGTCGCCCTTGTTGGTGCCTAGCGTGCCTATCAGACCGATACGCTCGAACGGATTGACGTCCGGATTCGCCGCGCCGTAGTACTGGGTCATCACGCCGTTGATCCAATCGGCGTCGGCGTTGCGCAGCGCGATGCCGAACGTGTTGGAAGAGAACTTGGCCAGACCGTCGCGCCATGAGATAGCGCCGAAGTCCGGGTCAAGCGAGCTGTCCAGGTACATCTTGCGCAGCCACTCCAGCACCTTGATGTTGCTGTCGTCCAGCGCGCCGAAGAACCAATCGCCGTCTTCGGTTTTGTTCCAGTAGCGGTTGCTTACGCCCGTACTCGCGAAGAAATAGCGCAGCGTGCCCATTCCGTCGCCCGTGATGGCGTAGGTATCCTTGACGCCGTTGCCGTCCGGGTCTCCGTACGTGAACGCGTGAGCGACTTCGTACAGCTCTTCCCAGGTGGACGGGGCCTCAAGACCCACCGCTTCCAGCCAGTCGGTTCGGATGAACAAGCCCTTGCGCTCAGCCAGGTAGATCGACGGATCGGCGGAGTCCGGCTTGGGCAGGAAATAGTATCCGCCGTACATGTTCTTGACTACCTGGGATACCGCGTCGTTCTCAACGCGCGCCTTGGTCAGCGGATACTTGTCCAGCAGCGCCTCAGGAATCTCCGATACCAGCTCCTGCGGGATAAACTGGGTGATCCATTCGGGATAGTACAGTATGTCAGCCGCAAACACATCCGGCAGTGCGTCGTCTACAGCGGCCAGCTGCGTCACAGCGAAGTCGTTGTTGTAATAATTGGTCTCGCTTTGGGTGAAGTTCAGGCCATAGTTGTCCTCGATCCACTTCGCCAGCGGATCGGTT
>JAITDK010000151.1 GCA_031282605.1 Oscillospiraceae bacterium | reverse complement strand
CCGAACTTACGCGTCGCCGCCACTGGGGAATCAAACTCCGACAGCACCCGCCGCCGCCCCATGATGGTCTGAACAAACCCGCGCGCCTTGCCCTGCGCGACACATTCGTCCATATAAATCTTGATATTCGGATACCGCGCAAAGTAACGCTCAATCATCGCGGCGGCCTCGTGCCTCGGCACACCCAGCGCCCTCGATAGCCCATAGTCGCTCTGCCCATACACGATGCCGAAGTTGACCGCCTTAGCAGCAGACCGCATCGCGCCAGTGACGTCCTTGAGCGCAACCCCGTTCACCTCGGCTGCCATCGCCGTGTGGATATCCTCGCCGCGCTTAAACGCGTCGATCATGCGCGGATCGTCCGCCAGATGCGCCAGTATTCGCAGCTCGATCTGGGAGTAATCGGCGTCGATGAGGATCCAGCCCTCCGGCGCGGCGAACGCGCGGCGTATCTCACGCCCCTGCGCGGTGCGCGTGGGGATGTTTTGCAGGTTGGGTTCGTTCGAGGAGATGCGACCCGTCACGGCGACGGTTTGGTAGAACGTGCTGTGCACGCGACCGTGCCGATCCAGCTTGCCGAGCAGCCCGTCGACATAGGTGGACTGCAGCTTGACCGCGTGCCGCCAGTCGAGTATCTTTGCGACGACTGGGAACTCGCCCGCCAACGACTCCAGCGTCTCCGCATCGGTCGAGTATCCTGACTTGGTCTTGCGACCCGACGGCAGCTTTAGATCCTCGAACAACGCCTTGCCCAGCTGTTTGGGGCTGTTCAGGTTGAAGGGCGGCACGCCGATCTCGGCGAATATCTCGCCGCGCAGCACTGATTCTTGCTCGGACAGCCGCCGCCCGATGGTTGTCAGTTCATCCTTGTTTATCAGAAACCCCGCGCGTTCCATGCTGATCAGCACCCCGGTCAAGGGCAGTTCGACGGATTCGTACAGCTCCAGCGCGCCTATGTCAGCCAGCGCGCGCTTCTGCCGTTTCGCGATCGAGTACAGCCCGGCGGCGTCTAATGTGTCTCCCGGTTCTAGCATGTCGGCTAGTCCGCTGATCTTGCCCTTGTTCAGCAGCGAGGCGGCCAGCGTCGCGTCCCATGCGGCGCGCGAACCGGCGGCAGGCTCCGCGCCTGATTGAGCGAACAGCGCCTTCGCGTCGGCGAATATCCACGGTTCCGGATGATCCAGCAGCGGTTTGAGCAGGCGCAGCGCGTCGTCGGGTTGAACGCCGGGGTTTAGCAAGTCGTTGGCCAGCGGGACGCGCCATAGGCGGCTGTCGTCGGCGAAGGTCAGCGTTTCGCCGAAATCAATGGCGGACGGCCGTTCCGGCGAAGCGTCTATGATGGGCGTTTGGATTAACTGCTCAAGGGCGTCGATGGTTTCGACCGGGATGATCTCGCGCGATGGCGAGGCGGGACTCTGTTTGTCGGTGGCAGATCCATTCTGAGGCTCCACGCCATTGGCCTTGATGATAGCGTCCAATCTTGGCAGCAGCGAGTTGAACCCGAACCGCGCGAGCAATGGACGCGCGGTAATACACAATGCGCCGATCGACGGTACTGCGAGACGTTCCCAGTCCACGTCAAGGGGCGCGTTTCGATCGATGGTCGCCAGTTCCAGGCTCAGCGCCGCTGAATCCGCGCCTGTCTCCAGCCGTTCGCGCAGCTTGCCCTTCTGCCCGGATGCAGAGGCCAGGGCGCCGGCGAGCGTGCCGTATTGTGTCAGCAGTTTGACCGCCGTCTTTTCGCCAATGCCTGATATGCCGGGGATATTGTCGGACGCGTCGCCCATCAGCCCCTTCAGGTCGGGTATCTGCGCGGGCGTTACGCCGTAGGTATCAAACAGCGCAGCCGGATCCAGCTCGACAGTATCCGACACGCCGCGCTTGGTATACAGCACGTGCGTGTCGCCGCTTATCAACTGGAAAGAGTCGCGGTCGCCCGTGACCAGCAGCGTCCGCTGGCCGCGCTGCTCGCACAGTTTGGACAGCGTCCCCAGCAGATCGTCCGCCTCCCAACCCTCAATGCCGAACATCGCCACGCCCATTGATTCCAGCAGGCTTTTTAGCATCGGGAATTGAGGGCGCAGCGTCTCCGGAGTAGGAGGGCGCGTGCCTTTATAGTCGGCGTATCTTAGATGTCTGCGCGTCGGGCCGTGAACGTCGAACGCTACGGCAAGCGCGTCCGGCGGGTGTTCGGCCAGCAGCTTCAATAGCATCGTCATAAAGCCGTACACCGCGTTGACCGGTCGGCCCTCGGTATCGGTCAGCGATTCGGGCAGCGCGTGATACGCGCGGTACATCAGGCTGTTGCCGTCAATCCCCACGCATAACGGCTTTAATGGCGCGTCGCGGTTAGCGGTTAAATCGTTCATTACGCTATTGTCCCCTGTTCGACGTCTGTTATTATGCCGCTAACGCTCGGGCGCGAAAGCTTGTAGCGATGGTATGTCTCCACCCGCGCCTTCTCCATATTGATCAAGGCGCGCTTGCGTTCGACGCCTCCGTTGTACCCGCCCAGGTCGCCGTTGGTGCGGATCACCCTGTGGCACGGTATCACGATGGCGATGGGGTTGCGGTTGTTCGCCTGCCCGGCGGCGCGTATCGCGGTCGGGCTGCCCATGCGCGCGGATAGATCCGCATACGTGATAGTCTCGCCGTAAGGGATGGTCAGCAGCGCGCGCCATGCTCGGTGCTGAAATTCCGTGCCCGTCGCGTCGATATCTATGGGCAGGTCAAACTCGAACAGCCGGCCGTTCAGGTACGCCTCGAGCTGCCGGACGGACTCCATGTTATTAGTCCACTCAATATCACAGCCGTAGTATTTCTCAATGCGCTCGACGGACGCGTGTGTGAAGTCCAGGCGGACCAACCCCTTATCGCTTTCCCAAACCGTTATCGGACCCAGGCGGGTTTCCATCGTAAAAACACGCATCGACAATCGTTCCTTTCAGGGCGCATAGTCGCTCCATTACCCGCGCAGCGCGCTGAAGAACAGCTCCAGCCTTGCGCGGCATTCATCTTCAAGTATTCCTCCGGACGCCGGTATAAGCCCGCCCAGAGCCGGATCCTCTGTCAGGCGGTATACGCTCCCACAGCAGCCTTGCCGCTCGTCCGCCGCGCCGTAGTATACCGCGCCCAGCCGCGCCAGGCGTATCGCTCCCGCGCACATCGCGCACGGTTCCAGCGTCACGTACATCACGCTTTGGCGCAGCGTACGCTCGTCGGCGACTGCCGCCGCTTGGCGTATCGCCAGCATTTCAGCGTGAGCGGTCGGGTCGCCCAGCGATTCGCGCATATTATGCGCTCGCGCCAGCACTTGATCCCCGTGCGCGATCACCGCCCCGACCGGAACCTCGCCCGCGGAGGCTGCTAGGTCGGCTTGCGCGAGGGCCAAGCGCATACCTTCTTCAAGCGTCATATAAGCGTCATATAAGCGTCATGTCCCGGTCGCCTTGCGCACTATCCTCGCGAACCAGTCCGGTTCGCCGTCGCGCTGCCAGCCCAGCTTCCACTCGATCCAGCCCAGCCACTCGGCCAGATGCGCCTTGAAGCGGCTGGATTCGCGCGTAGTAACCGGCCAGCCTGACGCGCGCAGGCCGATCGATCTGGATACGGCGAGCGCGCGCGGCATATGAGTGGCGCTGGTGACGATCAGCGCCGTCTTCCCGCCCCATTCGTCCATCATGCGCTTGGCGTTTGCCAGATTCTGACTCGTGTTGAGCGAATCGCGTTCGGGATGGATCACCGTCGGCGGCACACCCAGCCGCATCAATTCGGACGCGAGCCAGTCAGCCTCGCAGAATGATGCAAGCGGTTCCGCGTCGTCCGTCCCACCCGGCGTCTCATCGGCCGCGCGTTCGCCGCCGCGCCTGCCTCCGCAGGGTATCACCGCCGGCGCGCGGCCATTAATCCAGCAATCGGCGGCGGCCTTGGCGCGCGCCAACGCATCCTCGTCGGGCTGGCCGCCTGGCATGTGCTTGCCCAGCACTATGATCGCGTCCGCGTACATTCAGCCCCACCCTTCTCCGAATAGTATTATAGTATATCTCATAGAGGATATAGCAGTAAAGCAGGAATTGGTGTTTTTATGCACCACTATCCAAAATATTACTGCGACGATCTGGTCAGATGCGTTAAATACGTCGTCAGCACCGCGACGTCGGCGGGGGATACGCCCGGTATGCGCGACGCTTGGCCGATGGTCGCGGGTCTGACGCGATTCAGTTTCTGCCGTGCCTCGACGCGCAGCCCCGGGAGCGCGGCGTAATCGACGTCAGGCGGCAGGTCACGCCGCTCGAACGACCGCGCGCGATCCACTTCGCGCCGCTGCTTGGACAGGTAGCCTTCGTACTTGACCGTAAGCTCCGCTTGTTCGGCGGCGCAGGGAAGTATCTCGGGCAGCGCGGGACATAGTTCGCGCAGCGCGGCGTATGTCACGCCGGGGCGCTTGAGCAGGTCGGCCAGAGGGAGTCCTCCTGGCGCTGGTGGCTGGTCGTTCATCGCGAGCCATCGCGCGAACGTTTCGGCGTTAGGCGCTCGCTCGGCGTTGATCGCATTGAGGGCGATTCCGGTCTGGCCACGCTTGGCTAGCGTGCGTTCCAGCCGTTCGGGCGAGGCGAGTCCTATCGCGGCGGCTCGTTCGGTCAGGCGCAGGTCGGCGTTATCCTGGCGCAGCAGCAGGCGGTACTCGGCGCGGGACGTCATCATACGGTAGGGTTCGTCCGTACCCTTGACGGTCAGATCGTCCGCCAGAACGCCGATATAACCCTCGTCCCTGCCGATGAGGAAGGGCGGCTCTCCCCGCAGATACAGCGCGGCGTTGATCCCGGCGAGGATGCCCTGCGCGGCGGCCTCTTCATATCCTGAAGTGCCGTTTATTTGTCCGGCGAAGTACAGTCCCGGTATGCCGCGCGCACCGAATCCAGCGTCCAGCCGCGTCGGGTCGATACAGTCGTACTCGATGGCATAGGCCAGGCGCATCAGAATCGCGTCCTCAAGTCCCGGTATCGTGCGGATCAACTCGGTCTGCACATCCTCGGGCAGGGAGGTGGATACCCCCTGTACATACCATTCGGGGGAGCGGAGTCCTTCGGGTTCCAGGAATACCTGATGGCGGGGCTTGTCGGCGAATCGGGTTATCTTGTCCTCTATAGACGGGCAGTACCGCGCGCCGACGCCGTTGATCCCGCCTGTGAACATAGGCGCGCGGTGAAGGTTCGCGCGGATCACAGCGTGGGTGCGTTCGTTCGTCCAGGTGAGGTAGCAGCAGGCGCGGTTGGTGGGCGGCTCGTTCGACATAAATGAGAATGGAGTGGGGGGGTCGTCGCCGTACTGGGGTTCCATCCGGTCGAAATGGATCGTACGCGCGTCCAGCCGGGCGGGTGTGCCCGTCTTGAACCGCCGCAGATCGAAGCCCAATCCGCGCAGCGCGTCCGACAGCGACGACGCGTTCATAAATCCCCCTGGGCCGATGTTTCGCGAATAGTCGCCGATGATGATCCTGCTGTCCAGGTATACCCCGGCCGCGACTATAGCGGCGCGCGTTTGGAGGGTTTCTCCAGTCGCGGTTACGACGCCCGAGACGCGTCCGTTTTGAGTAAGTATGCGGCTGACCTCGGCCTGACGGAGCGTGATGTTTGGTTCGGACAGCAGCGCCGAGAGCATACGGTCGTGATAAGCGCGCTTGTCGGCCTGGGCGCGCAGCGAATGCACGGCGGGACCCTTCGATCGGTTCAGCATTCGTGACTGGATGGAGACCGCGTCGGCAGCCAGTCCCATCTCGCCGCCCAGCGCATCCACTTCGCGCACTAAATGACCCTTGCCTGTGCCACCGATAGCGGGGTTGCAGGGCATATGCGCGACGGCATCAAGGCTGAGCGTAAGCAGCAGCGTTCGAGCGCCCATACGCGCAAGAGCCAACGCGGCCTCGCAGCCCGCGTGACCCGCGCCTATAACCACCGCGTCCCAGACGTTAAAACTATCCATCATACCGTATATTCTACCATGATTGGGCAAGATTAGCAATATTTCGGCAAATAATTATGCACGCACGCCGAGTATGCCGCGGGCGAGAGGCGCGATATCCAGCAACGAGCCGCCGCGCTTGGTTTCTCCCGGCGTAAAGCCGGCGCCTCTTACGGCGTAGAATACGTCATAGCCCGCTGCGTCCAGAGGGTAGCCATGGTTGCCTTTCAGAACCGACTCCGAGTCCGATTTCATATTGTTATAACAATATCCCGGTTTCGCGCTGAAGCCGAATGGCAGGTCAGAGTGGCCGCTGACGTGCATTTCATCGTCGGTTAGCAGGCGGTTGAAGCCTTCGGACGCGGCGATGGCCTCGAGGACGCTGGTCGTATTGGTACGCGTCAGGGATCCGGGATGGAAGAAGGCGCTGCCGCCGCAGCATTCGATGTAGCAGTGGTGCGCGCCAGGGGTGTATCCGGCGGCGTCCGCGTTCAGCAGGTTCATGCTGACCAGGAGGTCATTGGGGGTGAGAACGGTGTGGACGTCTAGCTGGGCGTGGTCGGAGAAGATTATGACAGCAGTATCATTATCGATAACGGAGAGGAGGGCGCCCAGGTTTTCATCCAGACTGGCGTAAGCCTCGTCGAGCTGGGACGAGCCGCCGGGGTTCTTGTGGCGCAGGGCGTCGTAGCAGGAGAGGTGAACCAGCGTCAAGTCGGGGTGGTTTCGGCGCAGGATATCGGCGGAGCATGCTGTGACGAAGCGATCCAGCGCGGGTTGGGCGACGCCGCTGCGCAGTTTGCCGTAGCGAAGGATCATGCGGGTTTGGAGCAGCTTGCTGCCGGAACGCAGGTTGGCCGCAATCTGGCTTTCACCGGGGCGGATGTGGATTTCGGGGATGTTCCATCGGATGTGGGGCGAACCGCCGGTGCATGGCCATAGAACGGCGGCGACGGTGAGTCCGGCTTCGGACGCGGCTTGCCACAGCGTTCGGGTGTGAATGGCTGATGCGTCCGTGATCCAGCGAGGGTAGCGGGTGGGGAAAGGTCGGGTGTTGCTGCTGACGCCGTGATCGCAAGGGTGCACGCCGGTTGCGACGGAGCAATGAACGGGGTATGTGTTGGAGGGGAATACAGACTGCACGCCCAGAGTGGCCGAGGCGGTACGCGAGAACGCCGCGATGTTGGCATATCGCGCGGACATGGATTCCCACTCGCTGCTTGCGACGGCGTCGAAGCTGACGATCAGCAGTTTACTCATTAAAGCGCCATCATCCTAACGTTTGATATTGGCGGTATTTGCGCGCTGCTTGTTATCGGTTTATCGGATCATTCACGTTTATGATTATACCGACTCGTGAATGATAATGCAACGCGCGCACGGCAGAATCATTGGATGCAGGTGGAATAAAAGGTATTAGACCGCCTGTGTTCAAATGATTATACCGTGGTCAGTAATTTCGACCCTGACATCCCCTCTGTCGCAGCGGCGACATCTCCCCTGAGGTGGCGAAGAGGGATAGAGGGACGGGTTGCGCTCCGGAACAGACTCTCCAGGTACAACCGGCAATCCGAAGCCGGTAGATTGTGTATCACGATGGTCCAGGCGAAGCCTGGTCCGGATTCGAAAGGGCGGATAGCCCTTCGCAGGGTCTGG